>DATCXX010000028.1:0-4666 GCA_036565615.1 Gemmatimonadales bacterium
GGGCGATGAGCGGGACGCTGCTGCTCTCGGCGGCAGATGTCCGGGCCGTGCTGCCGATGGGGGACTGCATCGCCGCGGTGGAGGCCGGGTTCCGGCTGCTGGCCGAGGGCGGCGTCGAGCAGGGCGTGCTGGGGATTCACACCGGCGGGGGAGGATTCCATCTGAAGGCCGCGGCGGTGCGCGTCCCCCGCCCCTGTTTCGTGGCCAAACTCAACGGAAACTTTCCCGACAATCCCGCCCGCTTTGGCCTTCCTTCGATACAGGGCGTCGTGGCGCTCTGCGATGCGGAGAACGGACGGCTGCTGGCCCTGCTCGATTCGGCGGAGATCACCCGACTTCGAACCGGAGCGGCGACCGCGGTGGCCGCGCGGTATCTGGCGCGGCCTGACTCGGCGGTGCTGACCCTGTTCGGCTGCGGCCGCCAGGCCGAGTCGCAGGTCGAGGCGCTGATGGAAGTGTTGCCGATCGCCCGGGTGTGGCTCAACGATCCCGCTCCCGGTGCCGCGGACCGTCTCGCCGACCGGCTCCGCACCTGGCTCGGAATCGAATCCGGCGGCGTGGAGGGTGTGGCGCTGTCCCGGGCGCTCGCCCGAAGCGACGTCATTGTGACCTGCACTCCCTCACGGCGGTTTTTCCTGACCCGCGCGATGGTGCCCCGGGGGGCGTTCGTGGCGGGTGTGGGCACCGATGACTCCCGGAAGCAGGAGCTGGAGCCGGAGCTGCTGGCGGAGAACACCGTCGTCGCCGACGTCCTCGATCAATGTCTCGCGATCGGCGATTTGCATCATGCCCACTCGACCGGCCTCATGACCCGGCAACAGGTTCACGCCGAGCTGGCCGAGGTGGTGGCGGGTGCGAAATCGGGGAGGAAGGACCGGGAGGAGATCACGCTGTTCGACAGCACCGGAACTGCGGTCGAGGACGTCGCTGCCGCCGCCCTCTGCTACGAGCGAGCCTCGGCGGCGGGGCGGGGATTCACCATGCACTTCGAGGGAGGAACCCCATGAAATGGGTGACGCGAGAGCATCCCAAGATCGACCGGGTGGCCTGTCCCTGGCTGATCAGACGGTTCATCGACCGAGAGGCGGAGTTTCTCTTCGTGGCTCCCGCCGAGGTGAGGCGGGTCGGGGAGGAGACCGGGGCGATTCCGTTCGATGTCGAGGGGGTGGAGCTGTCCCACGACGGGCCCCGCTGCAGCTTCGATCTGTTTCTGGAAAAGTACGCCCTGACCGATCCGCACCTGGAGGAGCTGGCGGTGATCGTGCGGGGGGCCGACACCGACCGGCTGGACCTGGCGCCGCAGGCGGCGGGGCTGCTGGCAATCTCGCTGGGGCTCTCCCGCAACTTCCCCGACGATCAGGAGATGCTCCGGCATGGGTTCGTGGTCTACGATGCGCTGTATACCTGGAGCCGGGAAGTGCGGGAAGAACGCCACACGTGGAATCCGCAGCGAAGTGGGGTAGGTTAGGACGCGGAGGACGGGAAGGGCGCGAAGGACGGGAAGGACGGAAAGGACGGGAAGGACGCGAATGAAGCCCCTGCTGCCTGTTGCCTGCTGCCTGTTGCCTCTCGCACCTCTGTCAGCCCAGGGTGTCGAGCTCCGAGGAACCGTGCGCGATCCCGATGCCCGTCCGGTCGCGGGTGTCGAAATCCGCGGGGCGGCGTCGCGGGCGCTGACCGATTCGCTGGGGCGCTTCGTGCTGCGGGGCCTTGCGGGCGACTCGGTCCGGCTCGAGCTCCGCCGGATCGGCTACCAGGCGCTCACCCGCGCCGTCTCGCTCCGGGCCCCTCCGGCGGAGCTCGAGCTGGTCATGCATCCCGATGCCGTGGTGCTTCCCGAGATCCGTGCCACCGCCCGCCCCGCCAAGCCCGCCAAATACCTCGGCACCACCAAGTACGACGGATTCTTCCAGCGGCAGAAGCTCGGGCTGGGCACGTTCATCACTCGGGAACAGATCGAACAGATGAACGCGTTCCACACCTACGAAATCCTCCGGGGAATTCCGGGGATCAACGTCAGCATCGGCAACGGCGATCCCACCGATGCCGAGATCCGGATTCCGCGCTGCTTCGGGGGTAACGGGAGGGTGACGGTCTGGATCGACGGCAAGATGCAATTGCCTTCGAGCTCGCCGGGCCGGGATCCGGGACATACCGGGCGCGACATTGACCTGGCGGAACACCTCGCCAGAATCACTCCTACGAATATCGAGATGGTGGAGATTTACCGTGGGGCGTCACAGATTCCCGGGGTCTTCCAGTGGGATGGGTGCGCCGTCATTGCAATCTGGACCCGCTACAATCGCGGCGCGGACTCCGCGGCAGCCAGGCCCGACTAGATCGTCACGGGCGCTGCGGGCCTCGCGATGACTGCCTGCTGCCGCTTTCCGCTTCCCGCTACTCCCTGGTCGCTGTTTTGTATCGCTCAATCATCACTTTGTGGGTCGCGATCTCCCGCTCCTCGTCCCGCGGCTGGCGCTGGGTCCAGGAGCCCTCGGCGGAAAGATCCCAGGCCTGCCGGTTGTCCTTCCACATGAGCTCCAGCAGCTCACGGACCGTCTCCCGGTGGGAGGCCGTCTCCAGCGGCACCGCCGCCTCGATCCGGCGATCGAGATTGCGGGGCATCCAGTCGGCCGACCCGATGTAGACCTCGGCATTCCCCCCGTTGCCGAAATACCAGGCCCGGGAGTGCTCCAGGAACCGCCCGATGATGCTCACTACCCGGATCCGCTCACTCACCTGGGGAAGGCCGGGCCGCAGACAGCAAATGCCCCGGATCAGCAGGTCCACGGTGACCCCGGCGCGGGATGCCTCGTAGAGCTGGGCGATGATCTCGGCGTCCACCAGCGCGTTCATCTTGGCAAAGATCCGGGCCGGTCCCCCGGCCTGGGCGTGCTCGATCTCCCGGCGGATCATCTCGGTCAGCTTCTTCCGCATCCCGCCCGGCGCCACCACCAGCTTGCGGTAGCCCTGCGGGCTCGCGAATCCGGTGAGCACATTGAACAGATCGGAGAGGTCGGCGCCCAGATCGGGGTCGCAGGAGAAGACCCCGAAATCGGTGTAGAGCCGCGCGGTCCGGGGGGCGTAATTGCCGGTGCCAATATGGACATAGCGGCGGATCTGGTCCCCCTCCCGCCGCACCACCAGGATCACCTTGGCGTGGGTCTTGAGCCCGGCCACGCCGTAGCTCACGTGCATCCCCACGTCCTCGAACCGCTGGGCCCAGCGGATGTTGTTCTCCTCGTCGAAACGGGCCTGGAGCTCGATCAGCACCGCGACCTGCTTGCCCCGCTCCGCCGCGGTGGCCAGCATCCGGGCGATATGAGAGTCGCCGCCGGTCCGGTAGAGGGTCATCTTGATCGCCAGCACGTCGGGGTCTTCGGTGGCGGTCTGGATGAAGCGCTCGACGCTGGCGGAAAAGCTTTCGTAGGGGTGGTGGACGAAGACGTCGCCCTCGCGGATCACCTCGAACATGTTCCGCCCGCTGGCCAGCCGGGCCGGAGCGACCGGCACATGGCCGGGGTCCCGCAGATCGGGGATCTCCAGCGCGGCGATGGTGAGCAGGTCGGTCGCGTTGAGCAGCCCGGCCACCTCGTAGACATCCTCGGTGGTGAGCGGCACCCCGTCGTTGCCCTTGTCGTCGTTGAGCTCGGCCACCAGGAGCCGGCGGAGCGAATCGGGCATTCCCGGATGCACTTCCAGCCGCACTACCTCGCCGAACCGGCGGTTGCGCACTTCTTCCTGGATCAGGGCCAGGAGGTCGTCGGCCTCATCGGGGTCGATCTCCAGGTCGGTGTTGCGGGTGATCCGGAAGGGATAGCTCCCCAGAATCTCGACGCCCGGAAACAGCGCCTCGAGATTGATGGCGATCACCAGCTCCAGGGGCACGAACCGGTTGAGCCCGGGGAGGGGAACCCAGCGGGGAAGAATCCGGGGCACCTTGAGCCGGGCAAACCGCTCCTCGCCGCTGTCGCCGCGGAGCACCACCGCCAGCGAGAGCGAGAGGTTGGAGATGTAGGGGAAGGGGTGGGCCGGATCCACCGCCAGCGGGGTCAGGACCGGAAAGACGTTGTCGGTGAAGTACTGGTGGAGGTACTCGACGTCCTCCCGCGGCACGTCGTCCTGGCTGGTGATCAGCTCGATGCCCCGCTCCGCCAGTCCCGGAATCACGTCGTCGCACAGACACTTCCCATGCTCATCTTGCTGCCGTCGCACCTCGGCGGCGATGGACTTGAGCTGGGTCTCGGGGAGCATCCCGTCGGGGGTGAGCTCGATCAGGTGGGCGAGCACCTGCTCCCGGATGCAGGCCACCCGGACCTGGAAGAACTCGTCGAGATTGGACGCGAAAATCGCGAGGAACTTCACCCGCTCCAGCAGGGGCGTGCGGGTGTCGAGCGCCTCGTGCAGCACCCGCCGGTTGAAGTCGAGCCAGGCCAGCTCGCGGTTGATGTACAGCGCCGGACTGCGAACGTCCGGCGGGGGATTCTCTACCGGTGGGGCAAGGCGTTCCTCGATCATGGCAGGAAGATACGCCAGGGTTGTAACGGAGTATGAGGGGCGGTTTTCGGGCAGCGCGCCGGGGGTTATGGATACCCGGAGTGGGTATATTGGGGTGGTCAGTGGTCAGTGGTCAGTGGTCAGTGGTCAGTGGTCAGTGGTCAGTGGT
>DATCXX010000058.1:0-6221 GCA_036565615.1 Gemmatimonadales bacterium
GCGGCCCGCCAGGCGGGGAGCCCGCCGTCCAGCACGGCAACCTGCTGGTGCCCGGCGATCCGCAGGGTCCACCAGACCCGCGCCGCGCTCATGTTGTACCCCGAGCCGTCGTACACCACCACGGCGTGGTCGTTGCCGATCCCCAGGGTCCCGATGCTCCGCCCCAGCGACTCGATGTCGGGAAGCATGTGGGGCAGGTCGGTGGCCCGCTCGCTCAGCGCATCGAGGTCCCAGAACACCGCTCCCGGAATGTGCCCCGCCTGGTACTCACCGACCGCGCTCCGATTCTGGGCCGGGAGATACCAGGACGCATCCACCACGACGACGCCGGGGTCCTCCACCCGCGCCGCCAGCCAGGGCACCGGCACCAGGGGCCGGGGAAGCGCCGCGTCCGTCATCGGTGGAGTTCTCCCGTTACGTTCTCTGGGTGACCGCGCTGCTCGACCGATACATCACCCGCCTCGGCGCCGCGAACCGGGATACCCGGCTGGAAACGCTGCTGGATCTCTCCCGCAAGCTGCCGCCGCTCCCGCCCGGACTGGACGACGGCCACACCCGCGAAGCGCACCGGGTGCCTGAATGTCAGACGCCGGTGCACCTCTGGGTCGAGGTCACCGGCGGCAGGGTCCGGCTGCATGCCGACGTGCCGAGGGAATCTCCCACGGTGCGCGGCTTCGTGGCTCTGCTGGTGCAGGCGCTGGACGGCGCCACGCCGGCGGAGGTGGCCGCAGTCCCCGACGATCTCCTCCACGCGCTCGGGCTCGACGACGCGCTGGGCATGACCCGCACCCAGGGGCTCTCCGCGATCGTGCGCCGGATCAAGCGCGCGGTGGCCGATGGGTCCTCTCGAACTCCTTCATGAAGGCCACCAGCGCCTCGACGCTGGCCCGCGGGCAGGCGTTGTAGAGGCTGGCCCGCATCCCCCCGGCCGACCGGTGCCCCTTGAGGCCTTCCAGCCCTCGCGCGGTGGCCTCGGTCACGAATTCGTGATTGAGCTCCTGGGTGGGCAGCCGGAAGCAGACATTCATGAGCGAGCGGCTGTCGGGATGCACGCTGGTCTGGAACAGCTCCGACTGATCGAGGAAGTCGTACAGGATCTTCGCCTTGGAGGCGTTGCGGTCGGCCATCGCCCCGAGCCCGCCCGAGGCCCGGATCCACTTGAGCACCTGGCCGACCATGTAGATCGCCAAGGTCGGCGGGGTGTTGTAGAGCGAGCGCTCTTTCACGTAGGTCCGGTACTGCAGCATCGTCGGCAGGCTGGCGGGGGCGGCCTCGGCGAGGTCCTCCCGCACGATCACCAGCACGATGCCCGAGGGCCCCAGGTTCTTCTGGGCCCCGGCGTAGATCAGACCGTACCGGGTGACGTCGATCGGCCGGCTGAACATGTCGCTCGAAGTGTCCGCCACCAGCGGCACCCCTGCGGGCACCGGGGGCTCCTCCTTCCACTGGGTCCCGTAGATCGTGTTGTTAGTGGTGATGTGCACGTACGCCGGATTGGCGGAGTACTTGATCTCGTCGACCGCGGGGATCCGGGTGAACTTCGTCCCTTCGCCGGTGACCGCCACATGGGTGGTGCCGAACTTCTGCGCTTCCTGGTGGGCCTTCTGGGCCCAGACCCCGGTGAGCAGATAGTCGGCGGTCCGCCCCGCGGGAAGGAGATTCATCGGCACCATGGCGAACTGCTGCGACGCCCCGCCCTGAACGAACATCACCTTGTAGCGGTCGGGAAAGTCGGCCAGCCGCCGGACTTCCTCCTCGGCCTCGGTGATGATCCGCTCGAACAGCTTGCCCCGATGGCTGTGCTCGGCGATCCCCATCCCGCTGCCCCCGATGTTCCAGATATCCTGCTGGGCCTGCTTCAGGACGGGCTCGGGAAGCACGCCGGGGCCGGCGCCAAAATTGTGAATACGATCGGACATGTGCTCTCGAGGTTAGGGGCTGTCAGCCTTCAGCCTTCAGCGACTGATGGCTGACGGCTGATGGCTGATGGCTTCTAGTCAATGGCCGTGAGATCCACGCTGATCACGTTCTCGTTGCCGTCCCGGATCTCGGCAATCGCCTGCTCGGAAGGCGGAGCGGAGACCTGGATTCGCGCGGCGGATGCCTGGGCGCCGTGATAGGCGATGTTCTCCACCTCTTCCACGTTCACGTTGGCCTCGTAGAGGACCCGGAACACGTGGGCCAGCACGCCGGGCTTGTTCTGGTGGCGCACCGTGAGGACGTGGGTGGCCGAGCTCCGCGCCAGCCGGTTGACGCAGTGGGGCGCCACCCCGGTCTTGAGAAAGCCGTCCACGATCCGGATCACCTCGTGGGCGATGGCCACCTGGGCCTGATCGGTCGAAGCGCCCACGTGGTGGGTCCCGTACACCCCGGGCGCGGAAGCCACCTCGGAACGAAACTCCCCCTTGGATCCGCCCGGCTCGTTCTGGTAGACGTCGAGCCCGGCCCGGATGCGCTTCTCCTCGACCGCGCGCTGGAGGGCCGCTTCATCGACGACGCTGCCCCGGGCCGCGTTGATCAGCAGCGCGCCCGGCTTCATCGCCGCCAGGAAGCGCTCGTCCACCAGATGTTTCGTCTCGCTGCCCCCGGCCACGTTGACCGAGACCGCATCGGACAGCCGGGCCACTTCGATCGGCGTTTCGCAGTACCCGATGCCCAGCCGCTCGGCCGCTTCGTCGGTGAGATTCCTCGACCAGGCCACCACCTTCATCCCGAACGCCTGGGCCCGTCTCGCGACCTCCCGGCCGATCTGCCCCACGCCCAGAATGCCGAGCGTCCGGCCGTGCAGCCCCCGGGCCTTGGAGTACTCCCCCTTCTGCCAGACGCCGTTGCGGAGGTCGATCACCTGGTCGGGGATCCGGCGGTCGAGCGCCAGCAGGAGCCCCAGCACCAGCTCGGCCACCGCGATGGAGTTCTTGCCCGGGCAGTTGGAGACGAAGATGCCGAGCCGCGAGGCGGCGGGCACGTCGATGGTGTCGATCCCTGCCCCGGCCCGGATCACCAGCGAGAGCGCCGGGCCGGCGGAGAGCGCGGCTTCGCCCACCTTCTTGCCGCGGACCACCAGGACCTTGGGATTGACATCGCGAATGACCCCGGCCAGGTCCTCGGCCGCCACGTCGGGCCGGAGCACCACGTCGCAGCCGAGGTCCTTGAGCCCGTCAATCCCGACGGTCTCGAACTTGTCCGCCACCAGCAATTTCATTGTGTCCCTCCGGGGGGACCGTCAGTCGAGCGAGTGCACGAAGAGCCCGCTCTTCAGCTTCGGCTCGAACCAGGTGGACTTGGGGGGCATGATCTGGCCCGCGTCGGCAATGGCCATGAGCTGCTGCACCGTCACGGGATGGAGCGCGAACGCCGCGCCCGCTTCTCCCGAGGAGACCCGTCGCTCCAGCTCGGCAATCCCCCGGATGCCTCCCACGAAATCGATCCGCGGATCGGTGCGCACGTCCCCGATTCCCAGCAGCGGCGCCAGGATCCGCTCGTGCAGCAGGGTCACGTCGAGCGAGGCCACCGGATCGTCCTCCTCGATGGTCTCCGGATCCAGCACCAGGCGATACCAGGCGTCTCCTACCCGGATCCCGAACGTCCCGGCCTGCTCGGGCGCCGGCGCGTCGGTGGGAGTGAGGGTGCCGACATTCGCCAGAGCAGCAAGGAACGCCTCCGGGGTCTGCCCGTTCAGGTCCTTCACCACCCGGAAATAGGGAAGGATACGTACCTGATTGGAGGGGAAGAGCACCGCCAGGAACCAGTTGTATTCCTCGTCGCCGGTGTGCTTCGGATTGGCCGCCCGGCGCTCCGCCGCGGCCCGGGACGCGCTGGCCGAGCGGTGATGGCCGTCCGCCACGTAGCCCACGCCGATGCGCCGGAAGGCATCGGCGTACTGGGGGCTGTTCCGGACCCGCCAGACCCGGTTCCGCACCCCGTCCGGGCTGGTGAAGTCGTACAGCGGGTCTTCGGCCATGATTTTCGAATTGAGCTGGGTGATAAACGGGGTCGAGGGATACGTCAGGAAAACCGGCTCGGCATGGGCGTTCAGGGTCAGCACATGCCGGGTGCGGTCGTCTTCCTTGTCCTTCCTGGTTTTTTCGTGCTTCTTGATCACATCCCTGTCATAATCGTCCACGTGCACGCAGCCCACGACGCCGGTCTGGGTCCGCCGGTCCATGGTCAGCTCATACAGATAGAGCATCGGCTCCGCTTCACGGATCAGGGAGCCATCCTGGTAGAACAGGTCGAGATTCTGCCGGGCCTTGGCGTAGATCCTGGGGTCGTGTGGATCGGTGTCGGCGGGCAAGTCGATATCCGACCGGCAGACATGGAGAAAGCTGAGCGGGTTGCCCGCCGCCAGCGCTACCGCCTCGGCCCGGGTGACCACGTCATACGGAGGACAGGCGATCCGCGCGGCGAGGGCGGGCAATGGTCGCCAGGCACGGAAAGGACGGATCCGGATGGGACAACTCCAGGGAGCTAGGGAACTAGGGAGCCAGGGAGCTAGGAAGCTATCGAACAAGTCATGCTACCGGAGCCTGCGGCCGGACGTCAAGGGCGGATGACTTTTCCGCCCTTCATCACCATCCGGACATTGCGGAGATCCCCAATCCGCTGGCTGGGATCTCCTTCGACCGCAACCAGATCGGCGAGCAGGCCCGGCTTGACCGAACCCAGCCGATCGTCGAGATGCAGGACCCTGGCGTTGACCGACGTCGCTGCCCGGAGGACCTCCAGCGCCGGCATCCCGTACTCGACCATGAGCTCGAGCTCGCGCGCGTTGTCGCCGTGGGCAAAGACCCCCACATCGCTGCCCATGCAGATGGGCACCCGGGCGGCGAGCGCGCGCCGGAAGCTGGCCCTCTTCTCCGTCACCTCGGCCGGCTCCGGTCCGGTGCCCTTCTTCCAGCCGCGGTACTGGCGCACCGCTTCATTGGCGGAGAGGGTGGGACAGAGGGCCACGTTACGCTGTGCCATGAGGCGGAAGACCTCCGCGGTGCCGGCGTCCCCGTGCTCGATGGTCTCGACGCCCGCCACGACCGCCCGCCGCATTCCTTCCGGCGTGGCGGCGTGGGCCACCACCGGGCGTCCGCTGCTCCGGGCGGTCTCCACGATCCGGGTCAGCTCTTCCACCGAGAAGGTGGGCCGGGCTTCTCCGGAAGGGCCCCACCGGTAGTCGGCGTACACCTTGATCCAGTCGGCCCCTCCGGCGATCTGGCTCCGCACCACCCTGGTCAGCTCTTCGAGCCCGCTGGCTTCCTCGGCTCCCTGGGGCACCTCCCAGCGGGGGTCGAAACCGCTGGGGCCGTAGGTCCCGGTGGCGACGATGGCGCGGGTGGTCACCAGCATCCGGGGGCCGGGCACGATCCCCTGCTCGATCGCGTCCTTGAGCCCGGCGTCGGCCTGGCCGGCTCCCTCGGTTCCGAGGTCGCGCACCGTGGTGAATCCGGCTTCCAGGGTCTGGCGGGCATGGTTCACCGCCCGCGCCACCCGGAGGGTGAGCGACTCGTGGAGCACCTGGTCATCCCAGGAGGTCTCGTTGTAGGGATGCAGCAGAAGATGGGAGTGCCCCTCGATCAGGCCGGGAAGCAGCGTGGCCCCGGCCAGCGCGATCCGCCGGGCATCGGAGGGCGCCGCCGCCTCGAGGTTGGGACCGGCCGCAAGGATCCGGTCTCCCCTGACCAGTACCGACCATCCGGTCCGCATGGAGACGCCGTCGAACACCCGGTCGGGAGTGAGCAGAATGACGGGAGGGTCGGGCGCGGCTTGAGCAGGGAGAGAGAGAGGCAACAGGCAACAGGCAACAGGCAACAGGCAGAGGCGCATCGCGGGTCTCCAGTTCGAGGCGCTCACTGGGGCGGCACCGAATCGACGCCCACCAGCGCCAGCCGGTCGCCGGCAGGATTCACCGCGAGCCGGGTGATCCGCGAGAGCCCGGGCTCGGTGAACCGGGTCACTTCGCTCCAGTCCTTCTCGCCGGCGCGCCAGCGGAGCAGCCGGTTGCCGCTGGCGGAAAGCAGCGAGCCGTCGGACAGCCAGATGAAGAACTCGTTTCCCTCGGGCAGCCGGATCAGGGTTTCGCCCTGGCCGGTGACCGGGTCGATGGTCCGGACCAGGTAGCCGGCCGAATCCCGCTGGGCGTAGCTCACCGCCCGGCGGCCCGGGACCTTGAGCAGGGCCCGGCCGATGTCGCTCGCCACCACCGCCGCGGTGCCCCGGGCCAGCTCGGCCCG
>DATCXX010000060.1:0-6153 GCA_036565615.1 Gemmatimonadales bacterium
GATTTCGCCGGCCAGCCGATGGGCCCGGCGCTCGTCGCCCCAGTCCGCCAGCCACGCCCGCAGGGTGTCCTTGTCGGTGGTGTTGAGCAGGTCGGCCGCGGTGGGGCCTCCGGCGCCCATGCGCATGTCGAGCGGGGCGCCGGGACGGAAGGTGAAGCCCCGCTCCTCCTGATCGAGCTGGCGGGACGAAACCCCGAGGTCGAGGAAGATGAAATCGGGGCGGAAGTCGGCGATCTCGGCCAGCGCCTCGTCGCTGGCGAAGGGCGCCTCCAGATACCGGATGCCCGCCTGGCCCAGCCGGGCCCGCGCGGTGCGAATGGCGTCGGGATCGCGGTCGATGGCCAGGATCTCCGCCCCGGCAGCGCGAAACCCTTCGGCGTGGCCGCCGTCACCCAGAGTGCCGTCCACCACCCGCCGGGCACCCTGGGCCGCATCCAGCACGGCCTTGAGCAGCACCGGCAGGTGATAGGCACTCATTGTCGGTTCCGTCACGTGTCCCATCCCCCCCGAAACGCCTTCACCCCGCCCGGGAAGCGGACGGGGTGAAGGCTGGCGCATCCAGAGCGGGGCTGACGGGGCTCGAACCCGCGACCTCCGCAGTGACAGTGCGGCACTCTAACCAAGCTGAGCTACAGCCCCTGGAGCGAAGCCCCCTAATTTAGAGGGGCGCTCGCTCATTTGCAAAACGCTTTCGTGAGCTGCGCGATCCGGGTCGGCACGCCCTCCTGGAGGTATTTCAGGCGGGGCTCGACGATCGCCTCGTTGATGGCGCGGCCGGCGGTGAGTGCCGGCAGGGCTTCATCCAGCATCGGCTTGAGCTTCTGCACCAGGTCGCAGGACTTCTGCTCGAACGCTTCCTTGTCCATGGCGAGGAGCATCTGGAAGGTCGCGAGCCCCAGCACGTAGTTGGCGTACTGCGCGGTGCGGCTCCCCGGCTGGAGCAGCTTGAGCGCGGCCCGGCTCAGCTCCGCCGCCGCGGGATAATCGGGCACCCCGGACAGCAGGGGAAGCGAGCCGGTGGTCAGGATCGCGCCCAGGTTGGCCTTGTCTTCGGGGGAGCCCAGCCGCTCGACGTAGGGCACCAGCACCAGCGCGTCCTTGACCCGCTTGGTGGTGGTGTCGGCCAGGGTCTGGGCCAGCCGGAGCACCGGCGTGAGGTCGGACGAATCCACCGCCATGAGGCGGATGGTCACCGCCAGCGCGCTGTCCACCGGTCCCGCGACGCTGTAGGCCTGGGCAAGCTGGCCCAGCAGGATGCCGCTGTGGGGATACTTGGCCACCCCGCGCTGGGCCCAGTGCAGGAACCGGGCGGTGTCTTCCGGCGGTCGGGAGGCGGCGAAGGTGATCTTGGTGTAGAAAGTGGTGTCGGCCTTGGTGGTGTCCAGCGCGTACACCTGCACCAGCGCGTCCACCGCGCACTTGTTCTTCTCCGGCTTGTCCTGGAACAGGCAGGCGCTGCTCAGCAGATCGTAGAGGTCGGCGTTGGCGGCATCGTTGGCGATGCCCTCCCGGGCGACGTCTTCGGCTGCTTCCGGCTTGCCGTAGCCCAGGAAGAGGCGGAAGGCCTCCTTGCGGAGCGCTTCGTTGGTCGGCGCGACCCGCAACATCTCCTTGAACGTCTCGATCGTGGCGGCGCTGTCACCCTTGGCCTGGTACTGCACCGCGAGCGCGGTCCAGGCCGGCAGCGACAGCCGGTCGCCCCTGGTGGCGTTCTTGAGGTGGACGATGATCGTGTCCACCGGGGCTTTCTTGCTGATCGCAATCTGGGCCAGGCAATACTCGGCCAGCCCGTGGTTGGGCTGGACCCGTAGCGCCTTGGCCGCCGACTCGGCCGCCTTGGCCTGGTCGGTGCCGCGCTGGTTGTCGCAGGCCTTGGCGTCCTGGAGCGCCCGGAACGCGGGCGTCAGCGCCTCGGCCGTCCGGGCCCCGAACTCTTCCAGCGCTTCATTGGGATTCTGCACCGCCCGGACGATGTACCCGGCATCGTCGTTCATGTTGGCGAGGCGGGACTCGACGGTGAACCGGCCGCCCTCGCCCCGCTGCAGGGTGCTGACCACCATGGCCCGCGCATTCAGCGACTGGCCGAGCTGCCGGGCCACCAGGGGCGGAAGCAGGGCGTCCACCGGATAGGCGTACTGCTGGAGCGCCTCGTTCATCTGCGCTCGCAGCACCACCTTGAACCACCGATCCGAAATCTTCTCGACCCGGTCGCGCAATCCCGCGCCGACCCGTACCGCCGCGGTCGAATCCTGCGCGGAGAAGCTGTGCGGATTGGCCACCAGGAGCCGGGGAAGATTCTGCTGCTGCGGGATGGGCCGGCTGGAACGCAGCTGCGCCGCGAGAGGCGTACAGGGCAGCGCCGCGGCAAAGCCGGCCAGCACGAGAGGGGTCAGACGCATTCCGGACATCCTCCCAAAAGAACCGCCCCGATCGGGCGGAGACCTCCGCGTCCAGTCGGAGCGCGGGCGAGTGGGCGAAGAGGGATTCGAACCCCCGACATCCTGCGTGTAAGGCAGGCGCTCTGAACCGCTGAGCTATTCGCCCGGGGCAACGGCGTTGCGGTCCCCGGGTGCTGCTATTAGGGGACGCGTTACGCCTGCCGCTCTGCACGTCCGGTCGAAGGCCGTCCGGGGGTCAGAGAGCGATAGCCAAAGGGAAAAGCACACAGTACCCCAGCACCAGCAGGACGGCGGCGAGACTGACCGATCCGGCCTGCAGCGTGAGATAGCCCGCAACCAGGCAACCCGTCGCGGCGAGGAGAACGATCACGTTGCGCCGGCCCAGCAAGCCGCGACGGCCAGTTCCTTCGCTTAAAGCCATAAGACCATGAAGTTTAAGGCGCAGAACCGCTTCTATCAAGCGGAGGAGGCTCCTCTTCGGTTTCCACCACCCATCCCTCATCCAGCGCCGCCCGTCGGGGCCGGTCCCGCCGCCGCCGGAGCCAGGTGGCCAGCATCACGCCCAGGGCGACCACCAGCCAGAGGCCACCCGCCATGGCCCAGACCAGAATCCCGTAGCGCTTCCGGACATCCTGCTGCCACTCCACCTCGAAGCGCCCCAGCGTCGAACCGGTGCTGGCCAGCAAGGCGGCGTTGAACCCCTCCCCCGCCTTGAGGCGGTCCAAGATCGGCTGGAGCGACTGGGTTGGATGGCGGCGGGCGACCATCGCGACCGCGCTGGCCGCAAGGGCATAGGCGGCCTCGGCGGTGGCCTCGCCGCCCCGCAGGGCCCGATCCAGCGCATAGAAATCGGGAATGTCTCCCCGGGCGACGCTGAGATTCAGCCGCAGTCGGTCGAGCCGGTCCCACTCTCCCGAGGCGATGGCGGCGTATCCCTCGTCGAACCAGAGCGGCACCCGGACCCGGACGGCATCGTGCAGAGCGAAGTGGGCCAGCTCGTGTCGCAGGGTCTGCCGGGGATCGCCCTTGTCGGCGCGGATGACGATGGTCCGCGCCCCGGTCATTGCGAAGCCGGCCCCCCAGGCGGGGCCTCGCCCCCGGATCACCGAGTCGACCTCCGCGCCGCCCCGGACCACGATGAGTCGGATGCTTCCGGGCACCAGGTGACCCAGCCCGGCCCAGGTTCGGGGTGCGTCGGCTTCCTCGGCGAGGGCGATGGCGAGATCGAGGTCGGCGCGCCGCGCCACGGCGAGGACCTCTCCCACCCAGACGCCCGAGAGGTCCGCCGGCGGCGCGGCCGGCGTCTGCAGCAAGGAGAGGGTCAGGAAGAACCGGAGCGCGGCACCTCCTCGCCTCTCGCCGTCTTGTCGAGAAGCTCCTGGCAGCGGTGCGCCCAGGGAGCAAACCGGTTGGCCGAGGCGCCGGCGGTCCAGGTCGCCCGCGCCTCTTCCTTCCGTCCCGCGAACCACTGGGCCCGTCCCAGGTCGTAATAGGCTTCGATCAGGTTGGGTCCCAGCGCGATCGCCTTCCCCAGGAAGGTCTGGGCATCCGCCATCATCTCCCGCTCCAGGTACACCAGGCCGAGATAGTAATGGGCATACAGGGTGGCCTTCTGGTCGTTGTCGATCCGGATGACCCGGGAGAGATGCTCGATCGCCTCCCCGAAGATCTTCTTCTTGAGGCAGATGAACCCGACGTTGACCCGGGCCAGGGCGTTGGCCGGCTCCTTCATCAGCACCCGGGAGAAGGTGGCGAGGGCGTCGTCGTACTGCTCGTCCAGCATCTGGGCCCAGCCCAGCAGCGACTGGGCCTGGGGATCGCCGGGGGCGAGCTCGAGCGCCCGGGTGAGCGCCTGGATGGCGCCGGGGGGATCGCCCAGGGAAATCAGGCTCCAGCCCTTTTCGATGTAGGTCGAAGCGCCCAGGTGATCGTGATGGACCTGAGGTTCCTGGCCCGGCAATCCCTTGGCCCGGGCCGAGGCCTGGTCCGCCGACACTTCCTTGTACCGCTCCACCAGGCCGCGGATTTCTTCCTTGAGCGCGGCCAGCTCGCCCAGCGCGCCGTCCACCTGCTTGAACAGGGCGATGATCCGGCGCTTGGCTTCTTCCGGGGCCCCGGGCGCGCCGGGCGCGGCCAGGAGCCCGGCGATGCGCCGGTACTCTTCGTGAAAGGGTTCCAGGGCCGGGCCGGCGGAATCGGTCACAATTCGGTGGTCCCGTGCTGGTAGGAGGTGACCCGCACCCGGCCGGTTTCGAGGTCGAGCTCGACCGAGCGGCCGTAATCGCCGCCCACCACTTCGCCGGTGAGCCGGATCCCGTGCCGGTGGAGCGCCTCCCGGGCGGCGTGCACGTTGCGCTCACCCATCTGAATCGTCCCGGGCGGCTGTAGCCCGGTGAACATGCTGGCTCCTCCCACCAGGCGGGCCGTAAGCCGGGCCGGCGAGGCGCCCAGACCGCGCATCTTCTGGAGCAGCGCGGTCACCGCGGTCGGGGCGTAGCGGCCCGGCATATCGTGGTTCTTGCGGCCCACCGCGGGCGACGGAAGCAGCACATGGGCCAGTCCGCCGATCCGGGCGTGGGCATCGTGAAGGATCACCGCGACGCAGCTGCCCAGTCCCAGCGCCCCGATGGTGCCGGGGGCGCGGGCCGCCTCCATCTCCGAGATCCCCACCAGCATCCGGGGCGCGGTCATGCAGCCCCCCGGTACAATCGGTGGGTGAGATCCATCGGCTCCAGTCCCGCGTCGGGGAGGGCGACCAGCGATTCGGTCCGTCCCAGCGCGAGCACCCCGCCCGGCAGCAGTGCGCGGCGGGCGGTGTCGAGCACCCGGCGCTGCCCTTCCCGGCCCAGAAAGATCAACAGGTTGCGGCAGCAGACCAGATCGAAGCGGGCGGCATCGGACCGTGGCGCGGTGAGATCCTCCCGCCGGAACTCCACCCGGGACCGCAGCGCCGGATCCACTTCGAAGCTTCCCTCCAGGACCACGCCGTACGGATGGGGCAGCACCGTGCGGATCGCGACGACGCTCTGGGAGGAATAACGGCCTGCCGCGGCCACGGCCAGCGCCTGATCGTCCACATCGGAGCCCAGCACCGAGACCTGGTCCATGGCAGCAGGCCCGGCTCCCCGGGCGAGATCGAGCAGCAGCATGGCCAGCGACCAGGTCTCCTCGCCGGTCGCGCACCCCATGCTCCAGGCCCGGAGGCCGCGCTCCTTCACGACCGGCTCCAGGGCCAGCAGCTCGCGGAGCCGGTGCCAGGTGTCGGGATTGCGAAAGAACCCGGTGACCCGAACCGAGAGGGTGTGGAGCAGCCGGTCCAGCTCGCCGGGATCGTTCTCGAGCAGCGCGGCGTAGCGGCTCAGGCTGCCGACCCCGCGGGCCCGCATCCGGACTTCGATTCGCCGGAGCAGACAGGAGTCCTTGTACCACTCGAAGCCGCCGGCCCCGCGCCGGCTCAGCTGCCGGAGCACCAGCTCGAGTCCCGTGTCTCCCCGACCGATCACGGTGCGAGCCTCAGGGTGGCGAGATTGGCCCGGGCGAGCTGATGCCCCGGATTGAGGGCGACGGCCCGCTCCCAGGCGGCCCGGGCCCGGACGGTGTCGCGCTCCCGGAAGGCGAGGTTGCCGATCTTGAAGTAGAGGTCGTCGCCCAGATCGGGATCCAGTGCGGCGGCGCGCGCGTAGTGCGCCGCGGCCTCGGCGTAACGGCCGCTCCGGTAGGAGAGATCGCCGAGGTTCTTGAACGGCTGCGGCAG
>DATCXX010000075.1:0-6842 GCA_036565615.1 Gemmatimonadales bacterium
GGCGGTGGTGGCTCCGGTCGGGGCACCCCCCTTGGCCCGGGCCCGCCGCATCAGCCTGATGCTCGGCGGGATCGCGATCGCAGCCCTGGCCTTCGCGGTGTGGGGCTGGACCCGCCGGCCTCCACCGCCGGCCGAGACCCCGGTGCAGCGCTATGAATTCACGGCAGGCAGTGAGCTGCCGTTCGCCTATCCCATGCTGAGCGCCGTCACGGCGCTTGCGATCTCCCCCGCGGGGGACCGGGTGGTCTACTCCGCCCGGAAGGGAGGAAGCTGGGTGCTCGTGGTGCGCCGGCTGGATGAGCTGGTGGCCCGCGCCCTGCCCGGTACCGAAGGCGCCTACTACCCGGCCTTCTCACCCGATGGCCGCTGGATCGCATTCCAGAGCGGGCAGCTGATCAAGAGAATCGCACCGGACGGCACCGGGCTCACCACCGTCACCCAGGTCGGTGCGGCGGAAACGGCCGGGATCACCTGGACATCCAATGCGGAGCTCGTCTATGCACATCGCGCCCTCAGTGCGGCCGCGGGGCTGCAGGTCGTTTCCGCCTCGGGAGGGGCGCCCCGGCTCTTGTCTCGGCCCGACAGCGCCGGCGGCGAGCGGTTCCAGCTGTCCCCCGTCGCGGCGGACGGCGGCAGGCTGGTCTTTTACACCAGTACCCGGGGAAGCAGCCTGCAGCTCACCCTCGGCGTCGTGACCATGGCGGATGGCAAGACGACCGTCCTGCGAGAACTGAGCGCCGCCAAGGCCCTCGGGATGGTCGACGACAAGCTGGTGTACGTGCGCGGCGATGGGGCCTTGATGGCGGTCCCGTTTGACACCCGGCGGCTCAGCATCGGCAATCCGATCCAGGTGGGCGACAGCGTCACCGCACGCAACTGGGACGTGGGGGCGGCCCTCTCCTCGACCGGCGCGCTGGTCTATCAGCAGGGGGGTGCCGCGAGCCAGCTGATGCGGGTGGATTTCTCCGGCAACGCCACCGTCCTGGTGGACTCGGTGCGCTCCTATCAGCATCCCAGGTATTCACCCGACGGCGAGCGGGTCGCCTTCGGAGCGTCCAGCTCCGCCGGGCTCGACATCTGGACCATCGACCTGGGCTCTGGGACCCTGGAGCGCCTGACCAGCGAGGGCGGCAACGACCGGCCGGAATGGAGCGCCGACGGCTTGCGGGTGGGCTACTCTTCCAACCGGGACGCGCCCCAGGGGTTCTGGTGGCAGCCCGCCGACGGCAGCGGACCCGCGACGAAGCTGCATGTGGACCGGCATCCGATCCGGGAGGGCGTGTTCACCCCCGACGGGAAGGGATTGCTCTATCGGACCGACCATTCCAGCAACGCACGGGATATCTGGCTGCGACCGCTGGTGGCCGACACCACGCCGGTGCCGCTCCTGGTGGGCCCCTACGACGAGAAAGAGCCGAGGGCCTCGCCGGATTCGCGCTGGCTGGCGTATGTGTCGAACGAATCGGGCCGGGAGGAGGTCTACGTCCGCTCGATGACTCCGGGCGGCGGCCGGGTCCCGGTGTCGGTGGGTGGCGGCGGGGAACCGCTGTGGGCTGCCCGCGGGCTCACGCTCTACTATCGGGTCGGCAGCGAGGTGGTCGAGGCCACCATCGCCACGACGCCTTCGCTGCGCGTCACCGGGCGGCGGGTGCTGTTCAGCGGTCCGTACGCCACCGACATCTTTCATCCCAACTACGACGTCGCGCCCGAGGGCAAGAGCTTCCTGATGGTGCGGCCGGTGGATCAGAGCCGCGGGCTCGTGATGGTGGTCAACTGGGCCCGCGAGCTGCGACGACGGATAGGAGGCCAATGAGAGGTCGCACCTTGTTCCTCGCTCTTGGGCTGGCGCTTCCGCTGCCGCTCGCCGCCCAGAAGTTTGAGGTCATGGAAACCACCATCGCCGGCGTGCACGCCGGGTTCGCGTCGGGCCGGATCACCTGCCGCGCCCTGGTCCAGGCCTACCTCGACCGCATTGCCGCCTACGACAAGACCGGCCCGGCGCTCAATGCGATCCAGTTCGTGAATCCGCGCGCCCTCGAGCAGGCGGATTCGCTCGACCGGGTGTGGCGCAGCAAGGCGCCGCGCGGCTCGCTCCATTGCGTCCCCGTCCTGCTCAAGGACCAGGTCGAGACCAGCACCATGCCGACCACCTACGGCTCGGCCCTCTTCAAGGACTTCGTTCCGAAGCGGGATGCCACGATCGTGCGGCGGCTCCAGGGCGCCGGTGCCATCATCCTCGCGAAGACGACCATGGGAGAATTCGCCTCCCGCTTCGTCGGGTCGGCGTTTGGCATCGTCCGCAACGCCTACGACCCCACCCGCAACCCGAGTGGCTCCTCCGGTGGCTCGGCTTCGGGCGTCGCCGCCAATTTCGGCCTGGTGGGGATCGGCGAAGACACTGGCGGCTCGATCCGTGGCCCGGCCGCGGTGAGCAGCCTGGTCGGGCTCCGGCCCACCACCCCGCTGGTGAGCCGCTTCGGCATGATGCCCGCCAACCCCTCCCAGGACACCATGGGGCCGATCACGCGTTGCGTGATTGATGCGGCCCGGGTGCTCGACGTGATCGCCGGGTACGACCCCGATGATCCGGTCACCGCGGAAACGGTGGGCCATGTCCCCGCCAGCTACCTCGCCGCGCTCAAACCGGACGCCCTCCGGGGCGTCCGGGTCGGGGTCATCCGCACCCGGCGCGACTCGGCGGTGGCACGCGCCCCCGAGGAGTTCGCCAAGGTGCGGATCGTGCTGGAGCAGGCGCTGGCGGATCTCCGAAAGCTCGGGGCCGAAGTGGTGGATTCGCTGGTAATCCCCACCCTCGCCAACCTGCGGGTGGGAAACGACTTCGAGACCGAGCAGGCTACCGACGCCTACCTGGCCCAGCACCCCAACGCACCGGTCAAGACCCTCAAGGACATCCTGCTGGCGGGGACGGTGAACCCCTGGCGCGCCCGGAGTCTGATGGATCTGGTGGGGAAGCGCATCACCGACCCCGGCTACCTGACCGTGATGCAGCAGCGGGCCGGGCTCCGGATCGCGGTGCTCAAGGCGATGGCCGACGCCCGGCTCGACGCGATCGTCTACGCCACCTACGACGCGCCCCCGACGCCCATCGCCGAAGACGTGCTCACCAACTCGCGGACCGCGGATGCCTATGGCCGGGGCGACAACCGGGGGTTGAGCCCGACCATCGGCTTTCCCGCCCTCACCGTGCCGGCGGGATTCACCAGCGACTCGCTGCCGGTAGGGCTCGAGTTCCTGGGCCGGCCGTTCGCCGAGGCGGCGCTGCTCGGCTACGCCTTCGCGTACGAACAGGCCACCAAACACCGCCGCCCGCCGAAGACAACGCCGGGCCTCACCGGAGGGCGGTCCCCGTGAAACTCTCGACCCTGCTGCTGGTGGTCGTGGCGGGCTGCGCCGCTCCGGAGACCTACGACCTCGTGCTCGCGAACGGGCGAGTCATGGATCCGGCCTCGGGTCTCGATTCGATCCGTCACATCGGGATCAGCGCTGGCAAGATCGCCGCGATCTCGGCGGAGCCGCTCCGGGGAGACACGGTGGTCGACGTGGCCAACCAGGTGGTCGCCCCGGGCTTCATCGACCTGCACGCCCACGGCCAGACCACGAGCGACATGGAGCTCCAGGCCCAGGACGGCGTCACCACCGCGCTGGAGCTCGAGATCGGGGTGTACCCGGTGGCCCCGTGGTATCAATCGATGGAGGGGAAGGCCCCGGTCAACTACGGCGCCACGGTGAGCCACGTCGGTGCCCGGTTCGCGGTGTTTCACCCGGGCGTTGCGATAGGGAGTCATGCCACCAACCGCAGCGCGGTCGCGGCTCTTGGCGCGAATCCCGCGGGCGCCAACCAACCCGCCGATGCGGCCCAGCTCGATTCCGTGGCCGCGGCGCTGCGGCGGGGACTGGACGAGGGCGCGCTGGGCGTCGGCTTCGGGATCAACTACACCCCGGCCGCGACGCCGGCCGAGATCGAGCGGATGTTCCGGGTGGCGGCGGAGCGGAGGGTCACGGCTTTCGTGCACACCCGGGCCTTCGGCATCGCCTCGATCCGCGAGATCATCGGCACCGCCGCCACGACCGGCGCGGCGCTGCATATCGTGCACATCGGCAGCAGCTCGATCGGGGCGACCGCCGAGACCCTGGCCCTGATCGACTCGGCGCGGGCCGCGGGTCACGACGTCACCACCGAGGTTTATCCCTATACCGCGGCCTCCTCGGCCATCGAATCCGCGATCTTCAATCCGGGGTGGCAGGAGAATTTCAAGATCGGCTACGGCGAGGTGGCGTGGGCCCTGACCGGGGAGCGGCTCACCAAAGCGAGCTTCGACCGGTACCGGAAACAGGGCGGCTGGGTGATCATCCACATGATGAAGGAGGAGGACGTGAGCCGCGCGGTCGCGCATCCCGGGGTGATGATCGCCAGCGACGGAGTTCCTTTCGTCAACGGCACCGGGCATCCCCGCGGCGCCGGGACCTTTGCCCGCACCCTGGGGCATTACGCCCGCGAGCGCCAGGTGCTGCCGCTCATGGATGCGCTGGCCAAGATGACCATTCTCCCGGCGCGCCGGCTGGAAGGTCAGGTGCCCGCGATGAAGCACAAGGGGCGCATCGCGGTCGGCGCCGACGCCGACCTCACGGTGTTTGATCCTGGTAGGGTGATCGACCGGGCCACCTTCGAGCAGCCGACCCTGACTTCGGCCGGGATTCCCCACGTGATGGTGAACGGGACCTTTGTCGTACGGGACGGGCGGCTGGTGAAGGGCGTCTTCCCGGGACATGCGGTCCGGAATACCTCTCCCGCGCCGTGAGCGACAGGTTCCGTCGGACCCTGATTTGGGTACTCGCGGTGCAGGCGCTCAGCCTGCTGCTGCTCTGGTTCCTCCAGTCCCGATACCACGGGTAATTCCCCTTGCACCCACTGAACTGGGCGATCGTCATCGTCTACCTCGCGTACGTGGTCTGGGACGGTGTCCGCCGCTCCAAGGGCACCCACGAGATCGAGGGCTACTTCCTGGCCAACCGCAACCTGCCCTGGTGGGCGGTGGGCCTCTCGGTGATGGCGACCCAGCTCTCCGCGGTCACCATGATCGGCACCACCGGGCAGGGCGCCACCGACGGGCTCCGCTTCATCCAGTTCTATTTCGGCCTTCCGCTCGCCATGGTGATCCTCGGCGTCACCCTGGTCCCGTTCCTCCACGGGGCCAAGGTGTTTACCGCCTACGAATACCTGGAGCGCCGCTTCGACCCGAAGACCCGCTCGCTCACCAGCTTCCTGTTTCTGATCTCGCGGGGACTCTCCTGCGGCACCATCATCGCCGCCCCCGCGGTGGTCTTCTCCGCGATGTTCGGGTGGAACATGTTCTGGTCGGTGGGGCTCATCGGCATTCCCACGGTGATCTACACCATGGTCGGCGGGGTGCAGGCGGTGACCTGGGCCGACGTGAAGCAGATGGTGCTCATCGTGGGCGCGCTGATCGCGATCGTGATCGCGATCCTCATCAAGCTGCCGGTCGGGGCGGACGAGGCCCTCCGGCTGGCCGGGGCCGCGGGCCGGATGCAGGCGTTCGACTTCTCCTTCGACCTCACCCAGACCTACACCTTCTGGTCGGGCGTCATCGGGGGGACCTTCCTGATGCTCTCCTACTTCGGCACCGACCAGAGCCAGGTGCAGCGCTACCTCACCGCCCGCTCGGTGGACGAGGCCCGTTCGTCCCTGCTGATGAGCGCCTACTGGAAGATCCCGCTCCAGCTGCTGGTGCTGCTGATCGGGGTGCTGATTTTCGTGTACTACCTGTTCCAGGCGCCCCCCCTGCTGTTCAACCCGGCCCATGAGCGGGCGGTGCGCGAAGCCCAGCCGGCGGAAATGGCCGCCCTGGAAACCCGGTATCAAACCGCCTTTACCGCGCGGGAGTCCGCGGCGAGGGCGGGTGATCGGGCGGCATTCCGGGCCCGGGAGGCGGAGACCGGCGCGGTGCGGACCGAGGCGCTCGCCCTCGCCGGCCAGGTGACCGGGCAGCCGACCCGGGACGTGAACTACATCATGCCCCGGTTCGTCCTGGACGTCCTGCCGCTCGGCTTCGCGGGACTCTTCATTGCCGCGGTCATGGCGGCGGCGATGTCGAGCATTGCGGCCGAGCTCAACTCCCTCTCCACCGCCACCGTCATCGATTTCTACCGGCGCTGGTTTCGCCCCGAGGCCAGTGATGCCCACTACCTCCGGGTGTCCAAAACCGCGACGTTTTTCTGGGGGATCTTTGCCTGCCTGGTGGCGACCTACGCCGTGTCGCTGGGATCGCTGATCGAGGTGGTGAATCGCTTCGGCTCCTTCTTCTACGGCTCGATCCTGGGGGTGTTCCTGCTCGCCATGATCCCGCGGGCCCGGGCCCGGGGCGCGTTCATGGGCCTCATCGCCGGGATGGCCGCAGTGGCCGCGGTCAGCTTCGGGATGCCGGAGGTATCCTTCCTCTGGCACAACGTGATTGGCGCGGTGACGGTGGTCGCGGTCGGAATGGCGGTCAGCGCGGGGGAGGCGACGCATGAGCACGTTTCTGGTCGTGGATGACAGCCGCGACGTAGCGGACTCGCTGGCAGCGGTGCTGCGCCTCATGGGGCACGCGGCGCATCCGGTCTACAGCGCCAAGGAGGCGCTGGGGCAGCTCGAGGCGCTCCAGCCCGACATCTTTCTCCTCGACCTCGCCCTCCCGGATCTCGACGGGTACGAGCTGGCGCGCCGGCTTCGCACCGTCGCGAAGAAGGATGCCAGATTCATCGCGGTCAGCGGCTACGGGCCGGAGATCGGCGGCAATCTCGCCGCCAGCGTCTTCGAAATT
>DATCXX010000082.1:0-9107 GCA_036565615.1 Gemmatimonadales bacterium
GATTTCCGGGAGGTACTTCTTCTGCACCGCGTCCTGCCACTGGGCCACCAGGGCGGGGAAGGAGAGCCCCAGCACCCGCTGGAGCGCCGCCTCGATCCCGCCGCCGGAGCCGAGCTTGGTGATCTGGGCGATGGCTTCGTCGCCCCAGCGGCCGCCGATGTACGCCACCAGCGCCTGGCCGAACCGGTAAGGAAAAACCCGGTAGAAATCTTCCGGCGTCGGCAGCTTGCCCTCGAGCGCGGCGTCCCGCAGCCACATGGCGGTGTTGGGATCCTCCGCGCCGAGCGAGTAGTACTCAGCCATGCCTTCGCCGAACCAGAGCGGGGCGTTGGCCGCAATGATGCCCTGGACTCCGCCGGCCCGGCCCCGAGACCAGATGTCGAACTGGAACTGGTGCACCATCTCGTGCTGAAGGACGTGCTGGTTCTCCTCGTAGGAGCCGCTCAGCGGGAAGATGTTGCGGTGACGGAGGAAGTCGGTGAAGCCGCCGGTGCTTTCGTCGATCTCCCCGCCCGAGGTGTTGGTCTGCTGGAACTCGGAGTGGGAGGCGTAGGGGATGATCGGCTTGCGCTCGTCGAACTGGTGGTTGAGCGCGCGGGACAGCTTGGCGTAGGAGCGCTCCGCCATCCGGGCGATGTCCAGCGCCGCGGCCCGCTCCGCCTCGTAGTAATAGACGTCGAAGTGCTCGGTCTGGATGATCTTGAAATCGAAGCGACCGTACTGGACCTTGTTCCGCCCGAAGTACTGGGCGGAGAGGACCGCTGGGATCGCGAGGAGGAGCAGGGCCGCCGCAGCGATTCGACGCATCATGGGGACTTCCTTTCGGCCGCCGGCTCCCGTCTGGGAGCGTCGTTCCACAGCCGCTCCAGCTGGTAAAAGGCCCGCGCCTCGGGGTGAAACAAGTGGACCACGATGTCCACGAAATCCAGCAATACCCAGCGGCCCTGCGCCAGTCCTTCGACGTGATGGGCCTTGAAACCGGCCGCGGTCATCCGGTCGAGCACCGACTGCGCGATACCCCGGACGTGCGCGTCCGAGGTGCCCGACCCGATCACGAACCAGTCGGTGGCATCGTTGAGCCCGCGCAAGTCCAGTGCGACCATGTCCCGCGCCTTGAGATCGTCCGCCGCCTCGAGCGCCAGATCGACCAGCGGCTCCGAGGCATCCCGCTTCCGGCCCGCCGGCTGCCGCCTGGTCAAGCGGGACGCGCCTCGCCGCTATTCCGTTCGGGCGTCCCGTCCTCGACCTGCCAGCAGACGGCCCAGGCGCCTTCGCCCACGTGGGTTCCCAGGACCCCGGTCGCCAGGGCGACGAAACAGTCCCGGGGACGGTAGGCCGCCACCAGGGCGGTCCGAACCCGTTCCGCGGTGTCCGGGGCTTCCACGTGCACCACGCCGAACCGAACCACTTTCGGCCGGGGGGTGAGCGCCTGCTCCACCCGAGCCAGCATCCGGCCGATCACCGCTTCGCGGCCCCGCACCCGGTCCACCGGCACGATCCGTCCGGTCTGGTCCAGGCTCAGAATAGGCTTCACATCCAGCATTCCCGCCAGCCAGGCCTTTCCCCGGGAAACCCGGCCGGAACGAATCAGGTTGTCGTACGTTTCCACCGTGAGCAGCACCCCCGACTGTTTGCGGACCCGGTCGAGCTCGGTCGCGATCTCCGCGGCCCGCCATCCCGATTCGGCCAGCTCGGCTCCCCGTAGCGCCAGCAATCCCAGGCAGAGCGTCGCGGCCTTGCTGTCCACCAGCGTCACCCGGGCGAGGCCCGCCGCCTTGATGGCCGCCTGAGCGGCCTGGAAGGTTCCGGAGAGCGACGCCCCCAGCAGCACCGCCACCACCTCGTCCGCCTCCTCCAGCGCCGACCGGAACACCCGGACGAAATCGCCGGGGGTCGGCTGCGAGGTGGTCGGGAGCTCCCTGGCTGCCCGGAGCCGGCGGTAAAACTCCTCGGGCCGGATCCCCACCCTGTCCTGGAACACCAAGTCCCCGAACAGGATCTGGAGCGGCACAAGTGCTATGTGGTGGCGATCCAGCACCGAATCGGGAAGGTCGGCCGAGGTGTCGGTGACGACGGCTACGGGGCGACGCTCGGGGTGGGAGAGCGCCCTGTGTTGCGCCCGCATGTCGTCGGCCTTGGTAGTCGTCAGAGTACCCCACCGGCCGGCATAGGTAAAGACGGCTTCCGGGGTGTCCGTATGCACATGGATCTTCAGGATATCGGCCACCACCGCCACCACCACCGACCCGCCGAACTGGTGCATCGCGGTCCGGACCTCGTTGGCGGCGGGCAGCTGCTCGCCCCGCACGATCAATTCCGTACAAAACTGGTAATCCCGCTCCGCCGCGACGGTCATCTCGGCGGCGGGGAAGGCGTAGTTCTCGACCTCCCCGGGCGGGGCGGGGAGGATCGGGTCGCCCTCGATAAATCGGACCACCCCCTCGATCATCCGCATGAATCCCTTGCCCCCGGCATCCACCACCCCGGCTTCCTTGAGCACCGCCAGGAGCTCCGGGGTATGGGCCAGGGCTTCTTCCCCTTCGGCCAGCATCCGGCGCATGAATTCGGTGATGTCGGGGGAATCGGCGGCGGCCCGCTCGGCGGCGGCGGCGGCTTCTCTCGCCACGGTGAGGATGGTCCCCTCCTTGGGCTCGTCGAGCGAGCCGTAGAGGGTGTCCGCCCCCTGGCGCATGGCGGCGGCGATGTCCCGCGCGGTGGCGGTACGGCGGTCGCCGATGCTCTCGGCGAAGCCCAGGAGGAAGTGGGCCAGCATCATCCCCGAGTTGCCCCGGGCGCCCAGCACCGCGCCCCGGGCCATGGTCCGGGCGGTCTCGGAAAGCGGCGCGTCGCCGAGCGCCCGGCAGGCGTCGGCGACGGCACGGAGGGTGAGGCTGAAATTGGTGCCGGTATCCCCGTCGGGGACCGGAAATACGTTCAGGCGGTTGATCTCGTCGCGGCCGGCGGCGACCCAGTCGGCCGCGGCGTAGACCGACCGCGCGAGACGGGGTCCATCGATGTAGGCGATGCCGATCGGCATCGGCGAGCTACGCCTGCACGACCATCACGCGAACGGTCGCGTGAACCTCCGAGTGCAACCGGACCGGAACGGAGTGCTCGCCGAGCTGCTTGAGCGGGTGTTCCAGCTCGATCTTTCGCTTGTCCACCGCATGGCCCGCCTTGGCCAGCTCGTCGGCAATATCCTGGGCGGTGATGGAGCCGAAGAGCCGGTCGCCCTCGCCCGCCTTGCCCACGATGGTGAGGGTGACGCCGGAGAGCCGGTCGGCCGCGGCCTGGGCCTCGCTCCGTCCGGCCAGGGCCTTGGTCTCCCGGGCCTTGGACTCGGCGGCCAGCCGCTTCTTGTTCCCTTCGGTGGCCTCGTAGGCCAGCCCGTGGGGCAGCAGGAAATTCCGGGCATAACCCGGCTTGACCCGAACCAGGGCGCCGGCCTTGCCGAGGCTCTTCACGTCTTCCCGCAGGATCACTTCCATCATTGCGACGCTCCTCCAGGTACGGGGGGCACGATGCGCCCCCGGATGTTCAGCCAGGTGTCGGCGAGGCCCAGCGCCAGGCAGGCTCCCACCGCGAGCGGAATCAGCAGAATGGCCAGTCCCACCGCGAGCAGTTTGAGCAGCGCCGGCGCCGAAGCTGCCAGCGCCGCGATCACCGCCAGCCCCCGCGCGGCATAGAGCCCGACCCAGACGATCAGCAGATTGCCGGCGATCGCGGGGCCGGGCGGCGGCAGCGGAATCAGCACCAGTCCGAGGGTAAAGATAGCACCCCAAACCAGATGATCATTGAAGCGAAAATCCCTGAACCGCCCAGGGGCGGTCCCCAACGGCGTCGCCGAAAGCCGGTGGTGCCAGAGCCAGGCCAGCAGCACGCCGGCCAGCGCCTCCAGGGCGAGCAGTCCCGGCATCAGCTGGGCGATGCCGGGGGCGGCCTCGAGGAAGGGGCGGACGAATTCCTCCAGATCCTGGCGGGCCTTGGGGTCGGTTCCCCCGACGTCGACCAGCGACCGGTAGCTGGCCCGCAGCATCTCGGTGAAGGCGGCTTCGACCTCGGAATAGGCGAGCCCCCTCAGTGCGGCCCAGACTCCGACGACCAGGGTCGCGGCCAGCACCGACCCCAGGGCTCGGGGAAACACCGGCCTTTGGCTCCGGAACGAGAGTGCCACGAAGATCAGGGCCAGCGCGATGCCGCTGATTCGGATCAGCAGATATCCCGGGGTGACCGATCCGGCCAGGGTGGCCGAGACTCCCGCCGCGGCCACCGCGAGCCAGAAGAGCTCGCGGGTGGTCTTCGGCTTTGCCAGTAGCAGGAGGAGGGCGAGGGGGCCCAGCAGGTAAATCGGCGGGGCCAGCAGGAGGAATCCCGCCAGCACCGCCGCGGCGCCAAGGCTAGCGCGCCGCCCGCTCAGCCCTTGTAACCCTTGATGTAGGGCAGCAGGGCGAGATACCGGGCCCGCTTGATGGCCACCTGGAGCTGGCGCTGGTGCCGGGCGGAGACGCCGGAGAGCCGGCGGGGGAGGATCTTGCCGCGCTCGCTGATGAAGCGGGCGAGCAGCTTCTCGTCCTTGTAGTCGATGACCCGGATCCGGAGCTCGGCGATCGGGTCGCCCTTCTTCTGGCGGCTCACTCTTCCTCCTCGTAGTCGGACCGCGCCGGGGCGGCCTGGGCCGGGGTGGGCGGCTCGTCGTTCAGGACGATGAGGTGGCGGAGCACCCCGTCGTCCAGCTTGATGGCGCGCTCGAACTCGGGCAGCGCCGCGGCCTCGGCCGTGAAGGTGGCCACCACGTAGTGCCCGGTGTCGCGCTTCTTGATTTCGTAGGAGAGGGTGCGCTTGCCCCAGTGATTCAGCACTGCCGGCTCGGCGCCGGGCACTTCCACCATCTTCTGGAAATGGGCGAGCTTCTGATTGATGGTCTCTTCGTCCAGGGCAGGATCGAAGATATAGACCACCTCGTACGGACGGGCCATGACACCTTCCTTTGGTCTGGGCGCCCGGTCCTGGTGTAGGGGCCGGGAGGAGCCACCAAACCTAATCAGGGCAGGCGTTTATGGCTAGGTGAGAGGTAAGACGTGAGAGGTGAGACGGAAGGCCGCTCGGCTCCTGGTTCACGTCTCACGTCTCACGTCTCACCGTACTTACATTTTCGCTCATGAACCTGCTCTCCATCCAAATCGGTGCTCCCCGCACCTACGACGACCCCAAGCCCTGGACCAGCGCCATCAAGAAGGACCCGGTGGCGGGGCAGGTCTGGGCCGGGCGGGAAGGGCTTTCGGGAGACCACCAGCACAACAAGAAGCACCACGGCGGCCGGGAGCGGGCCCTGCTCATGTACTCGGCCGAGCACTATCCCCGCTGGCGATCCGAGTGGGGCCGGAGCGACGTGGGTCCGGGAGCCTTCGGCGAGAACCTCACCGTGACCGGACTGATCGAGGACACCGTCTGCATCGGGGACATCTTCCGGATCGGGGATGTCCGGGTCGAAGTCTCTTCTCCACGGACCCCGTGCAACACCCTGGCCCGTCGCCACGGGTTACCGGAGCTGGTCAAGACCGTGGTCCAGAACCATCGCTCGGGCTGGTACCTCAGGGTCCTCGCCGAGGGCTGGCTCGAGTCGGGGATGGCGGTACACTTGGCCGACCGGCCCTATCCCCAGTGGACCATCCGGCGTGCGGCGGATGTGAAGCGGATGAGGACGGATCGGGTGGAGGAGGCGAGGCTCCTGGCGGCTTGCAGCGCCCTGCAGAGTGAATGGAGGGAACTGCTGAAGCGTGAGACGTGAGAGGTGAGAGGTGAGAGGTGAGAGGGACAGATCAACGTCTCACTTCTCACGTCTCACTTCTCACGGCAGTTCAGACATTGAATCGAAACAGCATTACATCGCCATCCTGCACCACATACTCCTTCCCCTCCGCCCTCGACAGCCCCTGTTCCCTCGCCCCCTTCCAGCCGTTGACCTTGACGAAATCGTCGTAGCTCACCGTTTCGGCCCGAATGAAGCCCTTTTCGAAATCGGAGTGAATCACCCCCGCCGCGGCGGGGGCCTTGTCGCCCCGGTGGATGGTCCAGGCCCGCACTTCCTTTTCACCGGCGGTGAAATAGCTCATCAGCCCGAGCAGGTGATAGGCCGCGTGGGCCAGCCGGTCGAGTCCCGATTCCGAAATGCCGAGCGACTCCAGAAACGGTCCCCGCTCCTCGGGCGCCAGCTCGGCCAGCTCCATCTCCACCTTGGCGGAGAAGGTCACGATCTCGGCGTCCTCCTTGTCCTTGTCGATGGCGGCCTGGAGCGCCCTGGTGTGGACGTTGCCGCCGGCGATCTCGTGCTCGGCCAGATTGGCGGCGTAGAGCACCGGCTTGGCGGTGAGCAGGTTGAAGCCGCGATAGGCGGGGCGCTCTTCCTCGGTCGGCACCACGGCGCGGGCGGGCTTGCCCTCGGCGAGGACGTCGCGAAGCCGAGGCAGCAGTCCTGCCTCGATTTTCGCCTGGGGGTCGCCGCTCTTGGCGGTGCGCACCGCCTTGTCGAGCCGCTTCTCGACCGCGGCCAGGTCGGAGAGCCCGAGCTCGATGTTGATGACCTCCCGGTCCCGCACCGGATCCACCGGCCCCATCACGTGCTGCACGTCGTCGTCCTCGAAGCAGCGCACCACGTGGACGATCGCATCCACCTCGCGGATATTGGCCAGGAACTGGTTGCCCAGCCCTTCGCCCTGGCTGGCGCCCTTCACCAGCCCGGCGATGTCGAGGAACTCCACCGTGGCGGGGACGGTGCGCTCCGGCTTGACGATCGTTGCCAGCGCGTCGAGCCGGGGATCGGGAACCTGCACCACCCCGGTATTGGGCTCGATGGTCGCGAAGGGATAATTCGCCACCAGCGCCCCCGCCGAGGTCAGGGCATTGAAGAGCGTGGACTTTCCGACGTTGGGAAGGCCGACGATGCCGAGCCGGAGCATCAGCGGTGCAGCCGGGCGAACCAGGGCGCCAGCACCAGCGAGACCACGCAGGTCACCTTGATCAGGATGCTGATAGCGGGGCCGGAGGTGTCCTTGTAGGGATCGCCCACGGTGTCGCCCACCACCGACGCCTTGTGGGAGTCGGAGCGCTTGCCGCCGTGGGCCCCCCGCTCGATGTGCTTCTTGGCGTTGTCCCACGCCCCGCCGGCGTTGGCCATCATGAGGGCGAGGAGCGCGCCGCACACGGTTACTCCCGCCAGGAGACCGCCCAGCGTCTGCACCCCGAAGAACACCCCGACGAAGACCGGTACGAACACCGCGATGAGACCGGGGAGCAGCATTTCCCGGAGCGCGGCCCTGGTGGCGATGTCCACGCAGCGGGCGCTGTCGGGGTTTACGGTGCCCTCCATCAGGCCCTTGATCTCGCGGAACTGGCGGCGCACTTCCTCGACCACCTTCTGGGCGGCGCGTCCCACGGCGGTCATGGTCAGCGCCGCGATGATGAAGGGCAGCGTGGCGCCGATGAAGAGGCCGACCACCACCCGGGTGTCGGTCAGGTTGAGGTCGAGGATTTCGCCCGGCGGGGTGACCGCCGCGGCATACGCGCTGAAGAGCGCCAGCGCGGTGAGCACCGCCGAGCCGATGGCGAATCCCTTGCCGATCGCCGCGGTGGTGTTGCCCAGGGCGTCGAGTTCGTCGGTCACGCCCCGGACTTCGGGCCCCAGGTGGCTCATCTCGGCGATGCCGCCGGCGTTGTCGGCGATCGGGCCGTAGGCGTCGACCGTCATGGTCATGCCCACGGTGCCCAGCATTCCCACCGCGGAGAGGGCCAGGCCGTAGAGCCCGGCGTAGTGGAAGGCGACCCAGACGGTCGCGCAGATGATCGCGATGGGCAGCGCGACCGACTTTTTGCCGACCGCGAGCCCGGCGATGATGTTGGTGGCCGGACCGGTCAGCGAGGCTTCCGCGATGGCGCGGATCGGGCCCGCCGAGGTGTAGTACTCGGTCACCAGCCCGATCAGGACCCCCGCGATGGTGCCGGCGACGATGGCGGGGAAGGGATGGATGGGGATGGCCGATTCGAAGGGGAGCGCCTGGACCACGAACCAGGCCGCCACCAGGAAGGCGCCGGCCGCGACGAAAGCCACCAGCCGGAGCGCCCAGGCCGCGGAGCCCCGGGCCAGGACCTTCATGGCCGCGATGCCGAGCAGCGAGGCCCCGAGCCCCACAATCGCGAGCACCATGGGGAGCACCACCGCGTTGACCCGGGACATCGAGGTAAGCTGGGCGCCGGTCGCGGCCAGCGCGATGGCCGCCACGATCGCGTCCACGTAGCTCTCGAAGATGTCGGCACCCATGCCGGCGACGTCGCCCACGTTGTCGCCCACGTTGTCGGCGATGGTGGCGGGATTGCGGGGATCGTCTTCGGGAATCCCGGCCTCGACCTTGCCCACCAGGTCGGCCCCGACGTCGGCCGCCTTGGTATAGATCCCGCCGCCCACCCGGGCGAACAGCGCAATGGACGAGGCACCCATGGCGAAGCCGCTCACCACTTCGCTGAAATGGACCAGCGCCTCGGTCGTGATGCTTCCCGGGGTGCTGAAATCCACCAGCAGGTTGGCGACCAGTCCCACGCCGACCAGACCGAGCGAGGCGACGGCGAGGCCCATCACCGCGCCGCCGCCGAAGGCGACCTGGAGCGCGTGGGCCCGGCCCCGGCCCCGGGCGGCTTCCGTGGTCCGCACGTTGGTCTTGGTGGCGGCCCGCATGCCGAGGAAGCCGGCCAGCACCGAGGCCAGGCCGCCGAAGACAAACGCTGCCCCGATCCGCCAGCCCACGGTCCAGGTCAGCAGCCCGGCGACCAGGAGCAGTACCGGCAGCAGCACCGCGTACTGCCGGCGCAGGAAGGCCATCGCCCCCTCTTCGATGAGGCGGCCAATGAGCCGGGACCGGTCGCTGCCGGTCGGTTGGCGCAGGAGGTAGAAGTACACCGCGAGGGCAAGCAGCAGCCCCCCGATACCGATCAGGGGGGCGTAGCGAACGAAGTCCAGCATTAACTCAGAATTCCTTGGTTGAGCCATCAGCCCTCAGCCTTCAGCCCTTAGTCCGGCTGAAGGGTGAGGGCTGATGGCTGAAGGCTATTTCCCCATC
>DATCXX010000085.1:0-5762 GCA_036565615.1 Gemmatimonadales bacterium
CGCTCACGGGCATGAAGAAGCACGTCGGCGTTCTGGAGCAGGCGGGGCTCGTCACCACGAAGAAGATCGGGCGCGTGCGGACGTGCCAGCTGGGCCCGCGCCGATTGGAGGAAGAGACGGCGTGGCTCGAGAGGTACCGCCAGCGCTGGGACGAACGCTTCGACGAGTTGGACAAGGTTGTCGAGGAACTGACACGAAAGGAGAAGAGCGATGAACGCAAGAATCGAAAGTGAGCCCGGCCCCGTGAAGAACCGCACCACGGTGGACCGGAAGTCGGACCGCGAGGTGGTGGTCACGCGGACCATCAACGGCCCGGCGCGCATCGTGTTCGAGGCATTTACCAAGGCCGAGCTGCTCCAGCGTTGGTGGGTGCCCAAGTCGATGGGAATGACCCTGCTGTCCTGCGAGGTGGATGCCCGGGTCGGAGGCAAGTACCGATTGGTATTCGACGCTGTCCCCGAGCCTGCCGCGTTTTTCGGCACGTATGTCGAAGTGACGCCGTATTCGCGCCTCGCCTGGACCAATGAGGAAGGTGGCGAAGGCGGGTCTGTCACCACGGTGACCTTCGAAGAAAAGGGCGGCAAGACGCTGGTGGTCCTGCACGAGAGCTATCCTTCGAAGGAAGCGCTCGACGCTGCCGGCACCGGGGCAGCCGATGCAATGGGCGAGACGTTCGATCAGCTGGACGAGCTTCTCGTCGCCCTGGGTGAGAGCTCGGGACAGTAACAGAGAGGTGGATCTCGCGGTCGGTCGTCCGATAGTCCCGGCTCCCGCTGGCCGGGGCTATCGGGTCCCACGGTACGTAGTCTCATCTATCCCGACAGGGGTGCGGGGGCGCCATCTAACGACCTGCCGCTCAGCCGCGAGCGGCGCACTTGATGCTCACTCTACCTCGCCCTGCCCCCGCTCGTCGGCTGCAGCGGCCTGTTAGGCGGCTGGACAGGTATCCGCGCACGAGTCACCTGCTGGGGTTGTCCGGCACCCCGGATCTGTATTGGACCGCGAAGAGCCACAACCCGATCAAGACCAGTGCGGCCTTCTGCGCTGCGGGAAGAAACTCGAGGAAAACCTGCCCGAAGTAAAGGACTGCGGTGCCGAGCTCAAGCACAACGAATAGAACGCCCAGCGCAAACAGGCCGAGCACGCGTTCCCGGTAGAGCATGTGGAGGACGGCGCTGAGGGCGACCACAAAGGACACGAGGGCCAACCCGACCATCAGATCGTGAAGCAGCGACACCGTGAGCGTCGCGAACGCCGCTGAAGCGATGCCACCAATCTGGATCGCCTTCATGTGGACCGCGCTCCTGGTCCGCCTCGACACGAGGTGGAACAGCAACGCGATACCGCTCATGGCGGTGAGAACGCCCAGCACCGCGAATGGCCGTGCCGGGTTAACCACGCCGCTGCGCGTGGCAGGTTGAAACAGAGCGGAGATCGTGTGCTCGCTCCAGCGATAGCCGCCGGGATACCAAGTCGTTGCGAGGCCTAACAACGCGGTCCCGGAGAGGACGCCCGTCATAGGCAAGGCGCTGAGAACCCGTCGACGCATGGTTGGACCGGTCGACCACCCTTAGGGGGCAGCGGTGATCGTCCGGCTGGTCACCATCCCGAGGCTCGAGTGGGGCGGCTTGTCGGGGCCGTCCTGAAAATTGCAGAACATCGCATAGGTCCGCCCGGGCAACAGCGCGACCGACAAGCCGCCGAGTGTGGTGACACCAGGTTTGGCGATCAGAATGCCGACAATCCCATCGAGCAGAGAATCCGGGCTATTGCCGGCTTTGATTCTCTCCAGGACCTGGGCGAGGCTAACTCCCGGCTTGAGCAATGCCATTCCCATTTCGTGATCCACCTTACCGACATTGCTGAAGTGGAGAACCGTTGAACCCGCTTGAAGTGAATCCGGGAGCTGAAAGGCATAATCGCTACCCATCACGGTAATGTCCTGGGGCCCCTGGGGAGGAGGTGGCGCTTGGCAGGCCATCGCCGCGACCAACAGTGCGGCACGCGCCACCTGGGAGGATCGCGACAGGAGCGGGTGACTATGAGCGGGACGGAAGTTCATCGACGCCTCCGTGCGTCTGGGTTCCTCGCAAACATATCTGCCATAACCAGATATCCCATCCATCGCAGCTCCGTGGGTCGTCACCCCTGTGCGACCTGGGGGTTGGAGAGGGTGACAAGAGCGCGGCGCGGTCCGCTCGCGCCAGCTACCCCTAGCGCAGCGAGCGGAGCGTACCCAGCATCACGCCCGCATGCCCCGACATCAGGCAGACGTAGGTGTATTCGCCGGGCGGGGGGACCACGAACACCATCTCCACGGTCTGGCCCGGCGACGCCAGCGCGGAATAAGCGATCATCCGGTCCTTCAGAGTGAGCGGCACATAGTCTCCGCCCTCGTGCGACGCGGCGGCCGCCAGCCGGTCCAGGTCGCTGGAGTCGCGCACGAAGACGATGTTGTGGGGGAGGGTGCCGGCGTTGACCAGCCGGAGCCGTACCCGGGTTCCCTGCTTGACCGAGATGGTCGCCGGATCGAACTCCAGCGCGCTGCCCGCCCGCACGGTGATCGTGGTATCGGGGGCGGCCTGGGCCATGAGCGGGTCGGCGGGTAGCAGGCCCGCCAGCGCTCCGATTGTCAGGATGTATTTCGTCAATGCCCCAACCTCCAACCCCTGACCCCTGACCCCTGACCACTGACCACTGACCACTGACCGCTACTTCAAGGCTTGAAGATACCCGCTATACCCCAGCGCACCGCGATCTTCTCGAACCCCGCCGCCAGCTCGGCCGGCGCGTTGCGCGCCGCGGCCGAGAGCGCCGCCCGCTGCTCCGCCGAAAGTGCAGGAGGCGACTCCTCCGGCCAGCCGTCCGCGATGCCGTTGAGCAGGCCGGCGCCCAGCACCGTGGTCGATCCCGGGGTAGCGGCGATCAGGCCGACCACCGTCACCACGTCCTTCTGGGCTCCGTAGTAGCGGGCGATCTTGTGCACCGCCTTCTGCATCCCGGCGACCGCGAGGGAGTCGTTGGCCGGCACCGGGCGGCGGATCAGCTCCCGAAGGAACTCGGGACCCTGGCGGGCCCCGGCCATCGAGACCGCGTCAGGCGTCCAGGGATCGCGGGCGTTGGCCGGAAAGGCGATGAGGTCCGCTACCGCCGCGGCTGCGCGGGGAGAGGCCGGCAGCTCGGAAACCACCAGCAGCGCCTCGAGCCGGACGTGCGGGTCGGCATCCTGGAGGATCGCGGTGGGAACGGTGTAGTCCACCGGCCACGGCGAGGTCCGGTCGGGAAGAATGCCCGCGGCGAGGATGTCGTCCAGCAGCTGCGGCGTCCGGGGCAACATCATCAGGGCGGCCCGGCGGATCGAGCCCGCGGGATGATGCAGTGCGGCGCGGGCCGCCGCCAGCGCGTCAGGATTGCCCGGGATGGCGCCCAGCCCGTGCAAAGTCCAGAGGGCGTGCAGCGCGCCCGGATTGAGTCCTTCCCGGTCGACCGTGTGATCCGCCGCCAGCCGGAGCAGGGCCGGGACCGCCCCCAGAGCGCGGCGCTCCACCAGCAGCCGCTGGGCGGTCATCCGCCAGAACATGTTGTCGTTGCGGAGCGCCGCCACCAGCTGGGCCGGCGAGGCCCGGTCCAGCCGCAGCGGGGGCGGGGCCGGCGCGCTGTCGTACGCGATCCGGTAGATCCGGCCGTGGAGCCGATCCCGGTTCGGCGTCTCGTAGGCGTTGCCGGGTCCGTTCTGGCAACAGCCCTGCAGGTTCTGCGGGGTGGGATTGTGCTGCGCCACCAGGGTGTAGAAGTCGGAAACCCACACCGCTCCGTCGGGACCGACCTTCACCTGCACCGGCGCCACCCAGGCGTCCCGGCTCGCCAGCAGGCTCCAGCGGTTTTTGGCGCTGAAACTCGTGCCGTTTCCGCTCAGCTCGAACATGCCGATGAGGTGCGCCGTCGGCTCGGCGACGAAGGCCATCCGGTTCCAGTACTCGCGGGGGAAGGCGCGCGCGGTGTAGATCTCGTGCGCCGCCCCGGCGGTGTAGCGGCCGAACTGATCCACCTGGAGAATCTCGGTCACCGGAAAGACATCCAGCCGGTCGGCAATGTCGGGCAGCACGGTGTCCCGCGCGCCCATTCCGCGGTAGTACCGGAGCGGAATGTGGACGAAGTTGCTGGGCCGGCTGTTCGCCGTGGAGCCGAACACGTAGCCGTCTTCGGTGAACCCGACGCCCCAGGTGTTGTTGCTGGTCCGGGCCACGTATTCGAGCGCGCTGCCGTCGCCCGGAAAACGAAAGTACCCGGAGCCGAACCGGCCCCGCTCGTAGGTCACTCCGCCCACCGTGCCCCGGAAGCCGTTGTAGCCCACCGAGCCCCAGACCTGGTTGTCGAAGCCGTAGCGCAGATTGCTGATGGTGCCGTGGGTGTCGCCCCGGGGGAACCCGGTGAACAGGATGGTCCGCTCATCGGAACGGTCGTCTCCATTGGTGTCCCGGAAGAACAGCATGTGCGGGGCCTGGCCCACGATCACCCCGCCGTTGGCGAAGGCGATCGAGGTCGCCAGGTTGAGCCCGTCGGCAAACACGATGGTCCGGTCGGCCAGCCCGTCGCGGTTGCTGTCTTCCAGGATCAGGATCCGGTCGTGGCCCGGCACCGAGTCGGGCAGCACCGTGTTCGGGTAGTCATTGGTCTCCACCGCCCACATCCGCCCCCGGGCGTCCCAGGTGAAGTCGATGATGTTGCCCACCAGCGGCTCCATCGCAAAGGGCGTCACCGAGAGGCGCGGCCGCAGGGTCATCAGCGCCAGCGACTGGCGGGTGGGCAGAGCGGCCTGGGCTTTGGTGATCGCGGTATCGAGGGTGTTCCAGGGTGCCGGGGGTCGCTTGTAGGTCGGCAGCGGGACCTCGAGGTCCATGGTCGGCAGGCCGGCGTCCGCCGCCCGGACCGCCGGCGCCCGCGCCCCCGCGGCCCAGCGGAGTCCCTGCTCCACCAGCCGCTGGAATCCGGGATTCCCCCAGGTCCGCTGGTCGTGACCCCAGGCGGTATAGAAGACCCGGCCCTTCCCGTGAGTCCGGACCCAGGTCCACGGCTCGTCGTGCCCGTTCTCGCGGCGCACCTCGAGCACCGTGCGGTTCACCGGATTGTGCTTGGTGTGAATGTAGGTCTCATCCCAGCTCTCGAACGCCGGCACCCCCTGGATCGCGGGATGCCCGGCGCCGACCCGCACCGCTGAGAACGTTCCGGTCCCGTGGCTCTTGAACGCCGCCCCCACCAGCCGGATGAAGGCTTCGGAATTCTGGAACGAGGCCGAAGCGCAGTGCAGCACCACCAGCCCCCCGCCGTCCGCCACGAATTCCAGCAGCGCGCCGATCTGGGGGTCCGTCACGGTCAGGTGATTGTTGTACAGCATGACCACCTGATACCGATCGAGCTCGGCGTCGTTCAGGTCCTCGCGTCGGTCGGTGTAGAACAGATCGATCCCCGCGCTCGCGAGCACCGGAAGCAGCTCCTTGGCCCGGCGAGTCGGCTGGTGGTGTCCGTTGTCCCCCAGGAACAGCACACGGAGGCGGGCGGGGGCCGGTGCTTGCGCGAAAGAGGCAACCGGCAACAGGCAGCAGGCAGCAAGCACGCCCGTGGCTGTCTTGAGGCTCACCGCGCGATAGCCCCCGCGGCGGCGGTCCCGCAGGTACATCAGGCCGAAGACCAGGATCAGCAACAGTGCCGCCGGCGCCACGTAGCGGAAGGCGCGCTGCCCGCCCGACGCCTCCGCCGGCTGG
>DATCXX010000092.1:0-16385 GCA_036565615.1 Gemmatimonadales bacterium
CACCGATCGCCGCACCCGGTCTGGCGGGTCAGCTCCGCCAGGCCGAATCCCCGCGCGCGCGCCTCGGGCAGCAGGTCCGAGAACAGCCGGTTCATGCAGACGCAGCGATCAATCGTGAGCGTCACGGATTGGCGGGCCGGATGTCGATCTCGCTCACGGTCGCCCGCGCGGGCATCCGGACCGCGTCGAGGATGGCCTGGGCGACGTCTTCCGGCTCCAGCATCTCGCCTTCCCGGGAGGGGGAGCGAATGTTGCGGATCAGCGCGGTGTTCACCGACCCGGGACAGATGGCCAGCACCCGGACGCCGTGTTTCCGCACTTCGAGCATCAGGCTCTTGCTGAACCCCAGCACCGCGTGCTTGGAGGCGGCGTAGGCTGTCCCGCCCACGAGCGGGTTCTTCCCGGCCAGACTGGCGACATTGACGATGATCCCCGACCCGCGCTCCAGCATGCCCGGCAGAACCGCCCGGGTGACCAGAAAGAGGCTCTTGAGGTTGGTCGTCATGGTGGCGTCCCATTCCTCGACCGACAGCTCGGTCAGGGGCCGGATGATGGCGATGCCGGCGTTGTTGATCAGGGTGTCGACCGGGCCCAGCTCGGCGGTGACGGCTCTGACCAGCGCCTCGACGGCCTCGGCCCGGCCCACATCGGCGGCTCGGCCCGCCGCGCTGATGCCCTCGGCCCGGAGCTCGGCGACCAGCTCCTCCACCGCGCCGGCGGTCCGGGCGCAAACCCCGACCCGGTAACCCGCACGCCCCAGGGCGAACGCCGTGGCCCGGCCGATTCCCGCGGTGGCCCCGGTGACCAGGGCGACATGTTGTGGCATTGCGTCAAACTTAACGTGGAACTGGAGGCAACAGGCAGCAGGCAACCGGCAACAGGCTACTGCTTGGATGCTGTGCCGGCTGCCTGTTGCCGGTTGCCTGTTGCCTTGCCCAGAGTCGCAGTCAGGGGGAGAGATATCAGCACCAGGATCCCTGCCACGGCAAAGGGACTCCCCCGGCCAAACCGGTCCATCATGAAGCCGGCCAGGAGCGGGAACGCCACCCGCCCTATCCCGCCGAAGGTCTGCTGCACCCCGAGGAAGACCCCTCGCTCCCGCCGGGCCACGATCCGCGAGAGGAGTCCGGTCACCGAGGGAAAGAGGAAGGCGGTCCCCACCGGCATCAGGGTGAACGAGGTGAAGAGCGCCGGGTAACCCTGGCCCACGGCCGCGAGCCCGAGGCCAGCGGCGAGCGACACCATGCCCAGGCGAGCCAGCCGGACCTCACCGAGCCAGGCCACCATTCTTCCGAGAATCCCGGCCCGAACCACCACTCCGATCCCGGCGAAATACATGATGATGTACCCGATCGTTTTCTCGGTGACCCCGAGCCGCTGCTCGACCAGCAGCGGCAGCACTGCAACGGTCCCGTAGAAGGCGCCGATGGACAGGGCGTAGATCCAGATCAGCCGGGGAGCCGGCTCATGCCATCGGGCAATCACATGCCGGATGGCCTGAAGCCCGGTGCGAGGCTTCTCCAGGACCGGCTGGCTGCTCGAAGAGGGGGTCGTCCTTGGCTCGGCGAGATACCCGGCGGCGAGCAGGCCCACCACCAGGGACAGTCCGGCGGTGAACATTCCCGGCGCGCGCTCCCCTCCCACACCCACCAGGATCGATCCCAGCGCGGAGCCGGAGAGCCAGCCCAGGCTGGTCACGGTGGTGAGCCAGCCGATGGAGCGGGTCCGCTCTTCCGGCGGGCTTACGTCGGCGACGTAGGCCTGCACCACGCCGATGGTGCCCCCGCCCAGTCCCTGCACCAGCCGCGACAGCAGGAGCAGCCAGACCGATCCGGCCAGGGCGAAAACCAGGTACGCGATCGCCGAGATGACCAGCCCGAGGACCAGTGCCGGGCGGCGGCCCACTCGATCGGAGAAGCGGCCCCAGGCCGGGGCCGAGAGCAGCTGGGCGATGGAGAAGGCCGACACCAGCAGCCCGACCAGAAACGCGCTCGCCCCGTACCGCACGGCATAGAACGGAAGAATGGGCACGACCATCGCCGCCCCCACGGTGTCCACGAAGGCGATGGTGAAGAGCACGATCAGGCGGGGCACAACCAAATATATTTCACCAATGGACCGGACCGAATTTCACCCCGCCGTGGCCCGCTGGTTCGCCGAGCGGCTGGGCCAGCCGACCCCTGTCCAGCGGCGGGGGTGGGAGGCGATTCGTGGGGGCGGCGACACCCTGATCGCGGCGCCTACCGGCTCCGGGAAGACGCTGGCCGCGTTTCTTCTCGCGCTCGACGCGCTGCTCCGGGAGGCCGAAACGACCGGGCTGCCCGATGAGGTGAGGGTGGTCTATGTCTCGCCCCTCAAGGCGTTGAGTGCGGACATCCACAAGAACCTGGCCGAGCCGAGGCGGGAGATCCGGAGACTGGCCGAAGAAATGGGGCACGGCATTCCCCACCTCACGGCGGCGGTGCGCTCGGGTGACACCACCTCGGCCGAGCGGCTCTCCATGCTCCGAACCCCGCCCCACATCCTGGTCACCACTCCGGAATCGCTCTACCTCCTCCTGACCGCCGAGAAGAGTAGAGCGATGCTGGCCACCGCCCGCACCGTCATCGTGGACGAGATTCACTCGGTGGTGGAGACCCGTCGCGGGGCGCACCTCGCCCTCTCGCTGGAGCGGCTCGACCATGCGGCGGGCCGGAGGCTCCAGCGGATCGGTCTGTCGGCGACCCAGCGTCCCATCGAATCGATCGCCGCCTGGCTGAGTGGTGCCGGCGGCGCCGCCACCGTGGTGGATGAAGGCCACCGGCGGGAGATGGACCTGGGCCTCGAGCTTCCCGGATCGCCGCTCCAGGCGGTGATGTCGGCCGAAGTGTGGTCGGAGATCTACGACCGGCTGGCCGACCTGATCCGGGAGAACCGGACCCCCCGGGTCTTCGTGAACACCCGCCGCCTCGCCGAGCGCGCGGCGCGCCAGCTCGCCGAGCGGCTCGGCGAGGAGGCGGTGACCGCCCACCACGGCAGCATGGCCAAGGAGGCCCGCCTCGCGGCGGAGGAGCGGCTCAAGACCGGGCAGCTCCGCGCCCTGGTGGCCACCTCCTCCCTGGAGCTGGGGATCGACATCGGGCACGTGGATCTGGTCTGCCAGCTCGGATCGCCCCGGAGAATCGCCACCTTCCTCCAGCGGGTGGGACGCTCGGGCCATAGCGTGATCGGGACGCCCAAAGGGAGACTCTTTCCTCTCACCCGCGACGAGCTGGTGGAGTCGGTCGCCCTCTACCGGGCCATCGCCCGGGGGGAGCTCGACCGGGTCACCCTGTGCGAGCGTCCGCTCGATGTCCTCGCCCAGCAGATCGTGGCTGAATCCGCCGCCGGCCCCTGGCGGCTCGACGATCTGTTCCAGCTGGTGCGCCGGGCTCATCCCTATCGAGACCTCGAGCGGGAGCGGTTCGATGCCGTGGTGCAGATGCTGGCGGCCGGCTTCGTGACCCGCCGGGGGCGGCGGGGCGCCCTGGTCCATCTCGACGAGATCAACGGGAGGCTCAGGGCGAGGCGGGGGGCCCGGCTCACCGCGATCACCTCCGGAGGGGCGATTCCCGACAATGCCGACTATCGAGTCGTGCTCGAGCCGGAAGGAACCTTCGTCGGAACGCTCAACGAGGATTTCGCCATCGAGAGCATGCCGGGCGACATCTTCCAGCTCGGCAACGTCTCCTGGCGGATGCTGCGGATCGAGCGGGGCACTGTCCGGGTGGAGGACGCCCACGGGCAGCCTCCCGGAGTTCCCTTCTGGCTCGGAGAAGCGCCGGCTCGCAGCGCCGAGCTTTCCCTGGAGGTGTCGCGGCTCCGCCAGGAAATCGGCGCGCGGCTGGACGACCGGGCCGCCGCGATCCGCTGGCTCGAAACCCAGGGGGTTCCCAACTCCGCGGCGCAACAGGTCGTCGAATACCTGGCCGAAGCCCGCCGGATGCTCGGAGTGCTCCCGACTCAGGAAGTGATGATCGCCGAGCGGTTCTTCGACGAGGCGGGAGGGATGCAGCTGGTCCTGCACTCCCCGCTGGGGAGCCGGATCAACCGGGCCTGGGGGCTCGCCCTCCGCAAGCGGTTCTGCCGCCAGTTCAACTTCGAGCTCCAGGCGGCCGCCACCGAGGACGCGGTGCTCCTGTCGCTGGGACCCCAGCACTCCTTCCCGCTGGAGAGCGTCTTCCGGTTCCTCCAGCCCGCCACCGCCAGGGAAATCCTGGTGCAGGCGCTGCTGGACGCACCGGTGTTCGCGACCCGGTGGCGCTGGAATGCCAATCTGTCCCTCGCCGTGCCGAGGTTCCGGGGCGGTCGCAAGGTGCCGCCCCAGATTCAGCGGATGGAAGCGGAGGATCTCCTGGCGGCCGCCTTTCCCGATGCCGCCGCCTGTCTGGAGAACATTCCGGGTGACCGGGAAGTCCCCGACCATCCGCTGGTCCATCAGGTCATCGAAGACTGCCTCCACGACGCGATGGACCTCGACGGCCTGATCGCTCTGCTGGAGCGGCTCGAGGCCGGAACAATCCGGTATGTGGCCCGTGATCTTCCCGAGCCGTCACCCCTGGCCCACGAGATCCTCAACGCCAAACCCTACGCATTCCTCGATGATGCCCCGCTGGAGGAGCGGCGAACCCAGGCAGTGCAGACCCGCCGGGCTTTCGAGCCGGGGTCGGCCGACGAGCTCGGGGCCCTGGACCAGGCCGCGATCGACCGGGTCCGCGACGAGGTGTGGCCCGAAGTCCTGGACCCCGATGAGCTCCACGACGCTCTCATGGTGTCCGGATTCCTCACCGAAGCGGAAGGGCGGGCCGGACGGGAAGGACAGAGCTGGCTGGGGTTTTTCGAAGCCCTGGTCGCCGATCGACGCGCGGCCCGGGTCGGGGAGCTGTGGGTGGCGGCCGAGCGGTTCCCCCTTGCTCTCACCCTTCCGGAGAACCCCGAAGCGGTGCGGGAGCTCCTGCGAGGACGCCTGGAGATCCTGGGCCCGGTAACCGCGGCGGAGCTGGCGAGGTCTGTCGGCGCGTCAACCGGGGATGTAGACGCCGCGCTCATGGCGCTGGAAGCCGAAGGGGTGATCCTGAGAGGTGGATTCACACCCGGTCGCGGCGAGCTGGAGTGGTGCGACCGCCGGCTCCTCGCCCGGATTCACCGCTACACCCTGAACCGGCTCCGGTCGGAGATCGCCCCGGTGGCCAGCGCCGATTTCCAGCGGTTCCTGTTCGAGTGGCAGCGGGTCACCCCGGAGGATCGCGCTCAGGGATTGGAGGGCCTCTCGGCGGTGCTGGACCAGCTCGACGGGTACGAGGTGCCGGCGGGGGCGTGGGAGAATGAAGTCCTGGGCGTCCGGGTTGCCGAGTATGACCCTGCCCTTCTCGACCTGCTTTGTCTGACCGGCCGGATGGCCTGGGGCCGGCTCTCCGCCCCCGCCGCCGGCTCGGCTGACGGAGGCGCTTCGCCCCGGCCGATTCGGAGCAGTCCCGTGGCACTCTTCCGGCGAGAGCATGCTTCCGCCTGGCTCCAACTCAGCGAGGGAGAGCCCGCCCGGCTTTCCAGCTATGGCGCCGCCGTGGAAGAAGTACTGGCCCAACGGGGTGCCTCGTTCCTGCCCGAGCTGGTTTCGGCCTCCGGATTGCTGGCCACCCAGGTCGAGCAGGCCCTGGGCGAGCTGGCAGCGGCGGGGCGGGTCACCTCGGACAGCTTTGCAGGACTACGAGCCCTGCTCACGCCTGCTTCCAAACGGCCACCGATCTATTCAACCCGGCGACGGATGCGCGGGCCGCAAGCAGGACTGGAACAAGCAGGGAGGTGGTCGCTTCTAAGGCACCAGGCACCAGGCAACAGGCAACAGGCAGAAACTGCCTCGTCGCTTGAGCTCCACGCCAGGACCCTGCTGGCGCGATATGGAGTCGTGTTCCACCGGCTGCTGGCGCGGGAGAGCATCCGGGTACCCTGGCGCGACCTCCTGATGATTTACCGGCGGCTCGAGGCCCGCGGCGAAATCCGGGGCGGGCGGTTCCTGGCCGGCGTCACCGGGGAGCAATTCGCGCTTCCCGAGGCGGTGGCCCGGCTTCGCGCGATCCGGCGCCAGGATCACAAGCCGGGACAGACGATCACCATCTCCGCGGCCGATCCGCTCAATCTGATCGGGATCGTGACGCCCGGCGAGCGCATTGCCTCGATCAGGTCCACGCGGATTCTGTTCGAGGATGGTGTGCCGCTGGCCGTGCTGGAGGGAGGGAAAGTCCGCCCTCTGGCCGAGTATTCGGTGGAGCGGGAAGCGGGAATCGCGGCGAAACTCAGCAGAATTGGGTCGCGGGTCCTGGCGAGGGATCACAGATCGGAGTCATTACGAGGGATCGCAGATCCCGAAGCAATCTCGCCGCGCTGAGCGGGTCCGCGTCGGCCTCCGGCCTCGCGATGACCGACCCCAGGCAGCCGACGCCCTACGCTGTCGCAGAGGTCACGGTACGGCATCCCCGATTCGAAAATGGCAGTAATTGAATGCCTGAGTCCGGCCGCCGGGGGTGTGATGCTCCTCGCGATGGCTGCCCAGGAGGCGGAATCCGGCGCCAAGCTCGGACTGGAGCGCTTCCGGCGAATAGCGCGCGACTTCCAGGCCGCTGCACTGTGGAGGGGCATCCGGTGCGAAGGTCGCGATCAGGACGTGTCCACCCGGCCGGACAGCATGCCGGGCCTGCGCGGCGTAGCGCCGCCGGTCGGCAGGGTCGGTCAGGAAGTGAAAGACGGCGCGATCATGCCAGAGATCGTACGCCTGGCCGGCAAACCGCATCGTGAGAAGGTCGGCCTCGAGCCAGGTTACCAGCGCTGCCGCCTCCCCGACCCGGGTTCGAGCCGCCGCCAGTGCCACTCCCGAGAGATCCAGCACGGTGAGCCGGTGATAGCCTGCCGCGAGAAGACCATCGACCAGCGTGGAGGCGCCCCCTCCCACGTCCAGGATCGACGAGGAGCGGTCGGGCACGGCTTGCCGGATCAGGTCCAGCGAGAGCGTGGGCTCCGGCTGGTACCAGCTCACCAGATCCGGGGAGGTATTCCGGTAAATCCGGTCCCAGTATGTCCTGCGGTTCATGTCTTCCGAGCCGTCATTCCGTAAGCAACACCGAACCAGTAGCAACAATCAACGTGGTTCCGATCCACCGGCTTGGGCCCGTCGATGGGGACTGTTATAATCTATTTCGTGCAAAATGATTTGAGAACCATTCTCATTCAAGGAAATACGTGTTCTCTTCCCTGCTCGCCGCCTCGTTCGCGCTCCAGTCTCCGACCGTCCAGGACACCACCCGCCCTCCGGCGCCACTTCCCGCCATCGAAGTCATCGGGCGGGTAGACCGGTTTGCCCGGATACCCGGGGCGGCGATGGTGCTCGATCGCGCCACTCTGCTGAGAAGCCGGGTCTTCACCATGGCCGAGGCGCTTCGAAAAGTGCCGGGAGTGCATGTGCGGGATGAGGAGGGTTTCGGCCTCCGCCCCAACTTCGGCATCCGCGGGCTTTCCCCCACCCGTTCGACCACCGTGATGCTGCTGGAGGACGGGATCCCCTTTACCCTCGCGCCCTACGGCGACAACGCCGCCTACTACCACCCGCCGATCGAGCGATTTGATCGCATCGAGATCCTCAAGGGTTCGGGTCAGATTCTCTTCGGACCCCGCACCATTGGTGGAGTCATCAACTACATCACCCCCGACGTTCCCGAACACACCTCGGGTGAGATCGCCGTGAGCGGCGGAAGCCGGGAATTCCTCAACACCCGGGCGCGGCTTGGCGGGAGCTGGGGCGGCGCGGGACTGCTGCTGGATCTTTCCCGCCGCCAGGGCGACGGAGCCCGGGAGCACATCGGGTCCACCCTGCACGATGCAACGCTCAAGTCGGTGCTTCCCCTCGGCACCAATCAGTCGGTTGTCTTCAAGGCCAACTACTACACCGAGCGCTCGCAAATCACCTACTCCGGCCTGACCGAAGCCGAATGGGCGGCGGCACCCCGCTCCAACCTATTCCGGAATGATTCTCTCCGGCTCAGCCGGATCGGTGCATCGGCGACCCATCGCATCGCGCTGGGAACCGCCGCCACCGTGTCCAGCGCCGTGTACGGGTACCGGATCAGCCGCGACTGGTGGCGCCAGTCCAGCAACTCCGCCGAGCGCCCCAACGACGCCTCTGATCCTGCCTGCGGAGGAGTTGCGAACCTCTCCACCACCTGCGGCAATCAGGGACGGCTGCGGGAGTACGGCGTTGCCGGACTCGAATCCCGGCTCCGGCTCGACGGAAACGCCCTGGGCGTCCCCCACCAGCTCGACGCCGGCATCCGGCTGCACCGCGAGAGCCAGGACCGCCTGCAGCTGAACGGCGGCTTTCCGGGCGCCCGTACCCCGGGGCCTTCCAGCGATATCAACTCCGGTATCGTCGAGGACAACCTTCGCCGCAACACCGCCTACGCCCTGTTCGCGCAGGAGCGAATCCTCCTGGGTCCCTGGACGGTGACGCCAGGCATCCGGCTCGAGCACGTGCGCTACCAGCGGGTCAACCGGCGGCCGGTGCCCGGCAATCCCGAAGGCGTGGAAGGCCGTACCTCCCTGACCCAGGTGGTGCCGGGACTGGGCATCACCCTCGCCCCGTCCAGGGGCACCACCCTGTTCGCCGGGCTGCACCGGGGATTCTCGCCGCCGCGCACCGAGGATCTCATCGACAACAGCACCGGTGGCGTAGTGGAGCTCGGACCCGAGCTGAGCTGGAACGCGGAGCTCGGCCTGCGCACTCAGCCGGCCCCGGGCCTGGCGGTCGAAGCGACCGCCTTCCGGATGGCATTCGACAACCAGATCATCCCCGCGAGCGTCGCCGGAGGCAGCGGCGCTACCCTGACCAGCGCGGGCCGCACCCTCCACGGCGGGCTCGAGCTCTCGACCCGGGCCAGCAGCGCCGGGCTCTGGGGCGGCGATCATGATCTCACTCTTTCTGTGGCCTGGACCTGGCTGCCGGTGGCGCGGTTCGAGGGGGAGCGGTTCGTGTTTGTCGGACAGGCCGGAACCGATGTCATCGGGAAGGTCTACGGCGACCAGAACGCCTCGGGGACTCGGGAGCGGGTCTCGGTCCGGGGGAACCGGCTTCCGTACGCTCCGCGCCACCTCCTCACGGCCAGCCTGGGGTGGACCGCACCGCAGGGATTCGATCTCTCGATCGAGGCCGTGCACGCCGGGGGCCAGTTCGGGGACGCGCTCAACACCGGCACTCTGGTGGCCGACGGCCAGCAGGGTCCGATTCCGGCGGTGACGGTCTGGAATGCGACAGCCAATTACGCGATTGCATCGGGGACCGGGGTCTTCGCGGCGGTAAAGAACGCGACCGACCGGCTCTACGTGGTGGACCGTACCCGGGGTCTTCTACCCGGGATGCCCCGGCTGCTCCAGATGGGGGTGGTGCAGCGCTTTTAGAGACCCCAGCCTTCAGCCGGCAGCCTTCAGCGACTGATGGCTGAGGGCTGAGGGCTGATGGCCTCTGTCGAAAGGTCCAAGAGGTACTCAGGATCTGATCCGGCCACCCGGTGCCCCGGCTGCTGATAGACGTAGCGCTCGCCCTTGAAGTTCCTGAGCACCACCTCGTCTTCGGAAAAGCTCTCGACGTATTCGGGGAGGAGCGGCACCTTGCCCCCGCCCCCGGGGGCGTCGATCACGAAGTAGGGATTGGCCAGCCCGCTGGTCCAGCCCCGAAGGGCCTTCATGATCTCGAGACCGGTGGCGACGCTGGTCCGGAAATGTTCTCCGCCCGCCACCTGGTCGGCCATGTAGATGTAGTAGGGCCGTACCCTCGCCATCAGCAGCCGCTGCATCAGCCGAACCATCACGGCCGGGGTATCGTTGACCCCCTTGAGCAGCACGGTCTGGCAGCCCAGCGGGATGCCCGCGTCGGCCAGCATCCCCAGCCCGGCCACCGCCGATGGCGTCAGCTCGTCGGGGTGATTGAAGTGGGTATTGATGAAGAGGGGGTGGAACCTGCGGAGCATGTCGCAAAGCTCCGGCGTGATCCGCTCCGGGAGGTGACAGGGCACCCGGCTCCCGATCCGGATGATCTCCAGATGGGGAATGGCCCGGAGCCGGGTCAGGATGGCCTCGAGCCGCCGGTCGGAGAGCATCAGGGGATCGCCCCCCGACATGATGACATCGCGAATCTCGGGGTGCGACTCGAGGTACTGGAACGCCGACTCGAACTGGGACATCGGGATCTTCTCGGGGTCGCCCACCTTGCGCCGCCGGGTGCAGAACCGGCAGTAGGAGGCGCAGACCGGGGAGACCAGGAAGAGCGCCCGGTCGGGATAGCGGTGGGTGATGTTGGGCACCGGGCTGTCGCGGTCTTCCGAGAGGGAATCCACGATCCCGTCGTGCACCTCGAGTTCCTGCACCGTGGGGATGTACTGCCGCCAGATCGGGTCGTCGGGCGACTTGATCAGATCCACCATCGGGGGGGAGATCCGGAACTCGAAATTGTCGATCGCCTGGCGGAGGCGATCGTGCAGCTCGGCCGGGAAGTGCTCCGGTCCGAACCGCTCGGCCAGCGCCTCGATGCTGGTGATCGAGCGGTGTTTCAGGAGTTCCTGCCAGGTACTCATTTGATCTCCTTAGTGGTCTGTGATCAGGGGTCAGTGATCAGGGAAAAGCCCTTCCCTGACCTCTGACCTCTGACCTCTGACCACTGTCCTCCTACATCCGCTTTACAAAGACGACGAGATCATCCCCCGGCGCATAGTAGTCCGCGATAGTCGAGGCCACCTGATACCCGAGCCCTGCATAGAACGCCCGGGTCGGGGCGTAATCGGGCCGGCCGGCGGTCTCGACCACGATCAGCCGGGCCCGGCCCCGGACCTGCCGCTCCATCTCGGCGACCAGCGCGCCTCCAATGCCCTGCCCCTGGCTCTCGGTGTCCACCACGATCCAGTACAGGTCGAAGGTACCCCGGGTGCACGGCGTGGGCCCCCAGCAGATCCATCCGGTCAGCACCCCATCCACTTCGGCGCCGGCGGTCTCGTAGTCGGGATCGGCCGGCCGCCCGACACCGGTCGCGGCGTTGAAGACGTCGAGCGCGACGGGGATTTCTTCGGGCCGGAACAGGGGAGTGCCTCGGGTCATCGCTTCGACACGGGCTCGATCGGCGCCGGTGAGGGGCCGGATCAGGGTACCCACGCCGGTCGAGCTCACGCCGGAACGTGCTGGGTCAGCGATTCGGTGGCCCGGGCCTGCTCGAAGCGCTGGACCGCCTCTTCGACGACCTTGAGGATGAGCGTCGGATAGTCCCAGCCCCGCGCCACAGCCATCCGCGCCAGACCGGCGTCCATCGAGAGGTCGGGGTTCGGGTTCACCTCGAGAACGTACACCTCGCCCTGTTCGGTGATCCGGAGGTCGACCCGGCCGTATCCCTTGGAGCCGGTGAGGGAATCCCAGGCCAGCCGGGCGGTCTGCACCGCCCGCCGGTTGAGCTCGGGAGTCAGCACCGCCGGGCAGACCGGCTGGGTCCCCAGATCTTCAGCGCTGCCGGTGTCCCACTTGGCGGCGTAGGTGACGATGGGCCAGGTGCCCTCCGGCATCCGGTCGAACAGGATCTCGGACAGGGGCATGATGTCCCGGCCGATGAATCCGACGTTGACCTCCCGGCCGGCGACGTATTCCTGGATCAGGACCTCTTCCCACTGCTCGCAGACCTTGGCCAGCCGGTCGCGCAGCGCCTTCCGGGTGGTACAGACGGCGCCGGCATCGATGCCCACGCTGGCGTCCTCCCCCGAGGGCTTCACGATCACCGGATAGCGCAACCCGGTCGGCGGGGTGATGCCCCGCGCCAGCACGAAGGGCGGCACCGGGACACCCGAGGCCGCCAGCAGGGTATTGGCGATGTGCTTCCGGTGGCAGATCGTCACCGGCCAGGAGGGACAGCCGGTGAACGGCACCCGGGACAGCTCCAGCGCGGCCACCGCCAGGTCCTCGTACTGGGCGAAGCCGTTGACCCCTTCGCAGAGGTTGAAGACCAGGTCGAGGCGCTGGATCCGGCGGAGCCAGGACACGTCGCCCAGGTGCACCGGGAAGAGGTTGACCTCGTGACCCACTCGTCGGAGGCAGCTCTGGATATCCGAGACGTTCGTCATCACCGCGGCGACGTCCTTCTGATCCCAGTCCCGCCCGCCCCCGTCGAACAGAATCCCGATCTTCACGCAGCCGCCTTCTTGCGGTCCACCGACTTCTTGAGCAGCGAGCGGCCGCTGATCCGCCGCCAGGCGATGTCGGCAACCGTCTGGATCAGCCCTTCGTAGGTCAGTCCCGCGGCCCGGGCCGCCTTGGGGAAGCAGGAGTTGTCCTGCGGATTGGGCAGGATCCCGGGCAGCGGGTTGAGCTCGACCACCATGGGGCGCCCGGCGGCATCGCAGCGCACATCGACCCGGCACCAGTCCCGGCAGCCCAACACCCGGTAGGCGGAGATGGCGGCGGAGCGGACGTCGCGGGCCAGCTCCTTGGAGACGTCGGCCGGGCACTCGAAGAGATCGAGGGGGTGCTCGGGGGTGTCCCAGAGCCACTTGGCCTCGTACCCGTAGATGGGCTGGGCTCCCAGGGGCAGCGCCTCCCACCGCATGCCGACCAGCGGCAGGCAGCGGGCCTCCTTGCCGTTCCCCATGATGGGGACCGTGAACTCCTGCCCCGGCAGCCAGCTCTCGATCAGGACCGGCTCCTGATAGGTGTCGAGGAGATCTCCCACTTCCTGCACCAGCTTTGCCCGGTTGGTGCAGAGGGACTTCTCGGTGATGCCCTTCCCCGACCCTTCCATGGCCGGCTTGGCAAAGAGCGGGAAGGGGAGATTCACGTTCCGGGCATCGGCCCGGGTGTTGGCCACCACGAAGGGCGCGGTGGGCACCCCGTAGTAGGCCATGATCTCCTTGGCCCTGCCCTTGTGCAGGGTGAGCGCCAGGGAGAGGGGATCGGAGGCGTGATAGGGGATACCCAGGAACTCGCAGATCGACGGGACGTGACTCTCGCGGTTCACCCCGAACAGCCCCTCGGCGATGTTGAAAACGAAGTCGGGCTTCGCCTCCATCACTCGCCGGGGGAAGTTCTTGTCCGCCTCGAGGCGGATGACCTCCCCCACGCCCTCGAGCGCGGCGGCGACGGCCTCGATGGTCTCGGGCTCGTCCCACTCGGCATACAGATCGGGCTGGGGGAGATCGGGGCGGAGGGCTCGGCTGGCGGATGCCTTGTCGAGCGCGGGGACGGCGGAATCGCCGGCTTTCTTCGGCGCCGGCAGCACAGGCTTCTGGTTATAGGCGAACCCTATTCGAACCGCCAATCGCTCTCCTTGGTTGTCTCTCGACCTAAATTAAGAAATAGTGTGAGGTCGCACAATAGTTTTTGGCACAATTCGCGCCATCTTGTTGCTTGAGTCCATCGCATCACCTCGATCGGAGCGATCGATGCACACCATCGCGCTGCTCGTCCTGCTCTCTGCAACCCAGCTGCCGGCCGGTCCGGCGGCCGACCGCGTCCTCGTCGTTACCCTCGATGGGCTCCGCTGGCAGGAGCTCTTCGGCGGCGCCCAGCGCGAGCTGATCTCCCAGCGGGAGGGCGGCGTCGCCGACACTGTGGGCACGCTCCGGCGGTTCTGGCGGGAGACCGCCGAGGCGCGCCGGGAAACGCTGTTGCCCTTCCTCTGGGGCGTGGTGGCGGGCCGGGGGCGCATCCTGGGAGATTCGGCCGGCGGCAGCGTGGTCCGGGTCAGCAACGGAAAACGGTTCTCCTACCCGGGGTACAACGAGCTCCTGAGCGGCGCCCCCGACGACCGGATCAACAGCAACGACAAGATCCCCAACCCCAACGTGACCGTCCTGGAGTGGCTCAATCGGCGGCCCGCGTTCCGGGGCAAGGTCGCCGCATACGGGTCGTGGGATGTCCTGCCGTTCATCGTGAACGCGGCCCGGAGCGGGATCCACACCAACGGGGATGGCCCTCCGGTCAGCAACCCGACAACCCCGGTGGAGCGGGCGCTCAACGATCTGGCGGCCGACCTGCCCCCCTACTGGGGCACGGTCCGGTTCGACGCGGTGACCATGCAGGGCGCCCTTCACCACCTGAGGACCCGACAGCCCCGGGTGCTCTACGTCATGCTGGGAGACACCGACGAATGGGCTCATGAGCGGCGCTACGACCTCTACCTCGACGCGGCCCAGCGGGGCGACCGGTTCCTCCGGACCCTGTGGGAGACCGTGCAGGCCATGCCGGGATACCGCGACCGGACCGCCCTGATCGTGGCCACCGACCACGGACGGGGCTCGGGGGAGGACTGGACCGACCACGGGCGCGAGGTGCCGGCGGCGGAGCGGGTCTGGGTTGCGGTGATGACCCCGAAGGGCGTCAACGGTCAACGGTCAACGGTCAACGGGAACTACACCCAGGCCCAGTTTGCCGCGACGATCGCGGGCCTCCTTGGCCTCGAAAAGGAGTTTCGCGCCGCCAATCCCCGGACGGCGGCATCCCTTCCCCTTCCCTGAAGCGATCAGGCGCTCCGAATCCTGGAGTAGGTCCGGAAGGTGAACGGGTAGGCGTGCTTGGCATCCGCCTCGTGCCGCTCTTCCTCCTCCAGGACCCAGGCAGATCCTTCGAACTCAGGGAAGTAGGTGTCCCCTTCGACCACCGCGTGCACCACCGTGAGGTAGATCCGGTCGGCCCGGGGGAGGGCCAGCCGGTAGATCTCGCCGCCCCCGATCACGAAGACCTCGTCCTCGGTGGCGCCCAGCGCCAGCGCCTCGTCCAGCGACGGCACCACCGTCACGCCGTGGGGCCGGAAGGCGGGATTGCGGGTGATCACCACGTTGCGGCGATTGGCCAGGGGGCGCTTGACCTCGTCGAAGGTCTTCCGGCCCATGATCACGGTATGGTCGACGGTGAGCTTCTTGAAGAACTGCAGATCTCTTGGGAGGTGCCAGGGGAGCCCGCCGCTGTGGCCGATGACCCGGTTCTCCGCCATGGCGGCCACCAGCGAGACGATCACACCGCCACCGGCGCCCGGATGGCGGGATGCGGGTCATAGGCGGTGAGGGAGAAGTCCTCGTACTGGAAGCCGTCGATCGAGGTCACCGCGGGGTTGAGACTGAGCCGGGGCAGCGGACGGGGCTCCCGGGAGAGCTGCTCCCGCACCTGCTCCATGTGGTTCAGGTAGAGATGGGCGTCGCCGAACGTGTGCACGAACTCGCCGGGCCGGAGCCCGGTCACCTGGGCCACCATCATGGTGAGCAGGGCATAGCTCGCGATGTTGAACGGAACGCCGAGGAACACATCGCCGCTCCGCTGGTAGAGCTGGCAGGAGAGAGTGCCCTCCGCCACGTAGAACTGGAACATGGTGTGGCAGGGCGCCAGGGCCATCCGGGAAAGATCGGCGACATTCCAGGCGTTGACGATCAGGCGACGGGAATCCGGATTGCTTCGGATCTCCCGGATCACATCCGCTATCTGGTCGATCTGCCGCCCATCCGGCGCCGGCCATGACCGCCACTGGTATCCATATATAGGTCCGAGATCACCCTCCGGATTCGCCCAATCGTCCCAGATTGAAACTCCCACTTCCTTGAGCGCTCGGGTGTTGGTTTCTCCCCGGAGAAACCAGAGCAGCTCGTGGATGATGGACTTGAGGTGGACTTTCTTGGTGGTGACCAGCGGAAAGCCTTGCTCGAGATCGAATCGCATCTGCCAGCCGAAGATGCTGAGCGTCCCGGTGCCGGTCCGGTCGCTCTTTCTGCGCCCGTGGGCAACGATGTGCTGCATGAGTTCGAGGTAAGGGCGCATTCAGTCAACGGTCAACGGTGAACGGTCAACGGGAACAGCCTGTCATCAGTACTCAGCCGTCAGGTCCAATCTACTCAGGGAATAGCCGGCGCTGCGCTCGATCTCGCGCAGCCCCGCCTCGATCCGGGATGGAAGCGGCGCGGCTCCCTCGCCCACCTTGAGCTGCCCGAAGGGCCGGTGATCCGGGTCGGGCAGCTTGACCCCCGGATTCATGATTCCTTTGGGATCGAAGGCGTCCTTGAGCAGCCGGAACAGCGTCACGATCTCGGAGCCGTACACCCTCTCCAGCAGATGGGCCCGGAGCCTTCCGTCGCCATGCTCCCCGCTGGGCGAGCCGCCCAGGGCGATCACCGCCTCGGTCACTTCCTCGAACATGGCAATCCCCCGCCCCTGCCAGTCCGGCTCCGCCAGATCGGGGAGGAGATTCACGTGCAGATTGCCCTCACCGGCGTGCCCGAAGATCACCACCTGAAGCCGCTGCCGCTCGGCCGCCTGGCGCACCGCGGCGATGTACCAGGGCATCGCGGCCAGCGGCACGCAGCCGTCCTCGA
>DATCXX010000133.1:0-5185 GCA_036565615.1 Gemmatimonadales bacterium
TTTCGCTGCTGGGCTGGGCGGTGCGGGACGACAACGTCTTCGTGCCCATCCGGATGCGGGTCGAAGGAGAAGAGACCATCCAAGTGCCGGCCGGCGAGTTCGCCTGCTGGCGGATGGTCCTGGAGCACAGCGGCCGGCGCCAGCATTACTGGGTGCGCCAGAGCGACGGGCTGGGCGTCCGGCTGATCGATTCCACCGACACCCGGATCAAGGGAGTGCGCGAGGTGGTGCTGATCGAAGACTAGGACCGCTCGCTGTCGTCCCCTACCCCTTGCACTTCTACATGAGCGGTGATAGGATTGTTCCTGTCGAAGCGCAAAGGGAACGCCGTGACCGATCACCTCGACCTCCCCCAGGGCACCCTCGACCTGCTGATCCTCAAGGCGGTCTCGCTGGGCCCCCTGCACGGCTGGGCCATCTCGGAGCGGCTCCACGACGTCACCCGGGCCACCCTCCAGATTCCCCAGGGCTCCCTCTATCCCGCCCTGCACCGCCTGGAACGCCGGGGCTGGATCCGCGCCGAATGGGGCAGCTCCGACAACAACCGCAAGGCCAAATTCTACGAGCTGACTTCCTCCGGCAAAAAGCAGCTTGCCTCCGAAGCCAAAGCCTGGGCCAGGCTCACCAACGCCGTCGGCCTCGTCCTCGACATGTCGTGAGGGCCCTCCCCATGCTCAACCGCCTCTTCAGCGAGATCCGCTTCCGGCTCCGTGCCCTCTTCCACCGCGGCAAACTCGAGCAGGAGCTCGACACCGAGCTCTCCTTCCACCTCCAGAAGGAAACCGAGAAACACATGGCCAATGGCGCCTCTCCCGACGAGGCCAACCGGCGAGCCCGCGCCGCCTTCGGCGCCGTCCAGGGCACCAAGGACGATGCCCGCGACGCTCGCGGCATCTCCCTCCTCGACTCAGTGGTCCAGGATGTCCGCTACGCCCTGCGCGGCCTCCGCAAACGCCCCGCCTTTACCCTCGGCGTGGTCCTGACCCTGGGCCTCGGGATCGGCGCCAACGCCGCCATGTTCGGCATCGTCGACCGACTTCTCTTCCGCCCGCCGCTCGGCCTCAAGGATCCCGAGACCGCGCACCGGGTCTTCCAGCACCGCCTCGTGGAGGACCGCCGGCCCCGGATCGACCGGAACTTTAACTTCCGCCGCTACCTCGACCTCCAGCGTAACACCCGCTCGTTCGAGTCGTTCGCCGCCTTCCAGACCCGCACCCTGGCCCTCGGCGAAGGCACCGATACCCACGAGGCCAAGGTCACCGTCGCCAGCGCCAGCTACCTCCAGTTCTTCGAGGTCCGCCCGGCCCTGGGCCGCTTCTACGGCCCCGCCGAGGACAGCGTCCCCGCCGGCGCGCCGGTCGTGGTGCTCGGCTACGACTACTGGAAGTCCCGCTACGGCGGCCGGAGCGACGTCATCGGACGGCAGCTCCGGATCGACCGCAGCACCTTCACCGTCATCGGCGTGGCCCCCAAAGGCTTCGTCGGCGCCGGCGACCAGGGCGTCCCCGCGGCCTTCATTCCCATCACCGCCTACGCCCACGCCGTTCGGGGCCCCCGCTACCCCACCGTCTATACCTGGACCTGGATGGAGATGCTGGCCCGCCGGAAGCCCGGGATCACCCAAGCCGCCGCCGAGCAGGACCTCACCAATGCCCTCCTGGGGAGCTGGCGCGAGACCATCGCCGAACAACCCAACTGGGGCAAGCTCGAGGATCTCGGTATCCGCGGGGAGCTGGGCCCGATGCACCTGGCCCGCGGCCCCCTCGCCGGGCAAGATTCCAAGGTGGCCACCTGGGTTCTCGGCGTCGCGGCGATCGTGCTGCTGATTGCCTGCGCCAACGTCGCCAACCTCTTCTTGTCCCGCGCCTTTGCCCGCCGCCGCGAGTTCGCCATGCGGCTGGCGCTGGGCGTCACTCGCGGCCGGCTGGCCCGTCAGCTCCTGACCGAAAGCCTGGTGCTGGCGCTGATCGGTGGTGCCGCGGGTCTGGTCATTGCCCAGTGGGGCGCCGCCGCCCTCCGCGCCGCCTTCCTCGATGATGCCGCCTCGGCCGTCATCGTCGATCCGCGCACCCTGCTCTTTACCGCACTGGCGGTTCTGGTCACCGCGCTGCTCACCGGGATCGTGCCCGCGGTGCAGACCGGCCGGGGCAATGTGAACCTCACCCTCAAGGGCGGCGCGAACGAAGGACCCCATCGCTCCCGGGCCCGGCCGCTGCTGCTGGTGTTCCAGGCGACGCTTTCGGTGGTGCTGCTGATCGGCGCCGGCCTCTTCGTTCGGAGCCTGAGTCACGTCAGGAACTACCGCCTCGGCTACGACGTGGCGCCTATCCTCTACGCCTCGGCCAACCCGCGGGGCTACCGGCCCACCGAAGCGGAGCAGCAGACCATCGCTGAGTCCATGCTGGAGACCGCGAAGCGGATTCCGGGGGTGCAGTACGCCACTCTCACAATCTCGGTGCCGTTCTGGAGCAACGAGGGCACCGGCATCTGGGTTCCGGGGGTGGATTCGGTGAACCAGAAATGGAACTTCCTCTTCAACACCGGCTCGCCCGACTACTTCAAGACCATGGGCACCCGGATCCTCCGGGGCCGGGCCTTCGACGAGCGAGACCGCGCCGGCACCGGGCTGGTGCTGGTGGTGGGCGAGCGGATGGCCCAGGTGCTCTGGCCCGGCCAGGACGCGCTGGGGAAGTGCGTCAAGATCGGGGCCGAGAACGAGCCCTGCGCCCAGGTGATCGGCATAGCGGAGGAGATGCACCTCCGGAGCCTGACCTCGGAGCGGGACTACAGCTACTACATCCCGGTGGTCCAGCACACCGCGCCGCCCGATCCCCAGGTGTTCGTGCGGGTGTCCGGCGACCCGGAGCGGGCGATCGAGCCGCTCCGCCGGGAGCTGCAGCGGCTGATGCCGGGCCCGGCCTACGTGAACGTGGTGCCGCTCAGCCAGCTAGTGGATCCGAGCCTCCGGTCGTGGAAGTTCGGGAGCACGATGTTCGTGGCGTTCGGGGGGCTCGCGCTCTTGCTGGCCGCGATCGGGCTCTACAGCATGATCGCGTACGATGTGACCCAAAGGACCCGTGAGCTGGGGTTGCGGATCGCGCTGGGCAGCTCGGTGTCGCGGGTGCTGCGGCTGATCGTGTCGAGCGGGTTACGGCTGGTCGGCGCGGGGGTGGTGCTGGGGGTCCTGCTGGCGCTCTGGGGCGCCAAGTGGATGGAGGGGCTCATGTTCCAGCAGGAGCCCCGCGATCCGCTGATCTACGGCGTCGTGGCGGGGATCCTGTTGCTGGTCGCCGTGGTGGCGGCGGTGGTCCCGGCCCTTCGGGCCACCCGGATCGATCCGAACTCCGCATTGCGTCTCGATTAGTATCGTACCCCACGGACCCGCGTCATTCCCTTGACATTCGAGGGAATGGATTCTAGTATGTCCTCAACCTTCGAGGACATGCCATGGCCCGCACCCCGATCGACCTGCTGCAGGGCACCCTCGACGTCCTGATCCTCAAGTCACTCTCCTGGGGCCCCCGGCACGGCCACGCCGTCGCCCGGCTGATTCGCGCCAGCACCGGGGGCGCGTTCGAGGTGCTCGACGGCTCGCTCTACGCCGCGCTGCACCGCATGGAGGAGCGGGGCTGGGTCGCCGCCGAGTGGGGGCTCTCCGACAAGGGCAAGCGGGCCAAGTTCTACCAGCTGACCGCGGTGGGGCGGCAGCAGCTCAGGAGCGAGACCGCCACCTGGCAGCGCTATTCCGTCGCGGTGGCCAAGCTGCTCACCGCCACCGACCAGCCATGACCAGAGCCCCGATCTTCCGCCCCGACCTCGACGCCGAGGTGAGCGAGGAGTTCCGCTTTCACCTCGACGCCGAGATCGAGGAGCTGGTGGCCGCCGGGATGACGCCCGAGGCGGCCCGGGCCGAGGCCCTGCGGCGCTTCGGCGATGTCTCCTACTTCCAGGCCCGCTGCCGCCGCTCCGACCAGCGGCGCAGTGCCCGCGATCGGGGCCGGGAAGCCCTCGACGCGCTGCGCCAGGACATCCGATTTACCCTTCGTTCCCTGCTGCGCCAGCCGGCCTTTGCCCTCATCGCCATCCTCACCCTTGGACTCGGCATCGGGGCCAACACCGCGATCTTCAGCGTGGTGAACGGCGTGCTGCTGAGCCCGCTGCCCTACCGGGAGCCCGAGCGGCTGGTGCTGCTCTGGGAATCCGTAACGGACCTGCCCCAGATCACGGTGGCATACCCCGATTACCTCGACTGGCGCCAGCGCGCCAAGAGCTTCGAGGATCTCGCGGTGTACGACGAGGGCGACTCCTACACCCTGACCGGAGCCGGCGATCCGGAAACCATCACGGGACACCTGGCATCGGGGAATCTCTTCTCGCTGCTCGGCATCCAGCCGGCGCTGGGGCGGCTGCTCTCGCCCGCCGATGACAACCCGGCCGCGGTGGCGGTCACCGTGCTGAGCGACGGGTTCTGGCGCCGCCGCTTCGGCGCCGATTCCGGCATCGTCGGCCGGACGCTGGTGCTGAACGGCGCGCCCTACAGCGTTGCGGGGGTGCTTCCGCCCGAAATGCGGCTGGGGGGCGGCGATATCTGGCTGCCGGTCGGGCTGTTCACCAACTCGCCCCGCTATGCGCGGTCCGAGCACACCGGCCTGCTCGGCGTCGGCCGGCTCAAGCCCGGGGTGACCCTGGAGCAGATGCGGCTGGACCTGGCCGAAGTGTCGCGCCAGATCAGCACCGAGCATCCCACGGAGGCCGAGGGCATCGGGGCCGACGGCATGCCGCTCAGCGACCTGGGCACCAGGCGGATCCGTCCGGTCCTCGTGATGCTCGGCGCCGCGGTGGGACTGGTCCTGCTGCTCGCCTGCGCCAACGTCGCCAACCTGCTGCTGGGCCGGGCGGCGGCCCGGCAGAAAGAGTTTGCGCTGCGGGTCGCGATCGGCGCCGGACGGGGGCGGCTGCTGCGCCAGCTCCTGACCGAGAGCGTGGTGCTGGCGCTCGTCGGAGGGATGCTGGGACTGGCGCTGGCCTGGAGCGGGGTCAAGCTGCTGCTGTCGCTCCAGCCCGGCAGCGTGCCCCGGCTGAATCAGATCCAGATCGACGGAACGACCCTGCTGTTCGCGCTGGGGGTGTCGCTGCTCACCGGCCTCCTGTTCGGGGTGGTGCCCGCGCTCCAGTCCACCCGCAG
>DATCXX010000142.1:0-7753 GCA_036565615.1 Gemmatimonadales bacterium
GCCGGCTGAAGGCTCCGGGCTTCCTTTCAGCATCTGCTCGATCTCCACCACCCGATCCATCACGGTCCAGCGCAGCAGCATGGTCTCCACGACCAGTCGCGCGCTGGCGGAGCGCCGGATCGCGGCCTCCGCCTCGGCCAGCATCGCGAGCATCCTGACCGTGTCGGCGGGGAGGAGCACCTCCCGCACCTCTTCGATCGCCGCGCGCATCACCTCGGTCAGCCCCTCCGGCGCGGCGCCGGTCTGCACCATGAGCAGGGCCCGGAGCAGCTCGGCGGTGCCGGTCATGAATTCCGCCAGATCGGCGCCGGCGTTGACCAGCTCGTCCACCAGGGGAAACACCGCCCCGGTGTCCTTCCCGGCCACCAGCCGGAGGACCGCGGCGTACCGCTCGTCACCGATCAGGCCGAGCACTTCCCGCACCGCCGCGGCGGTGATGGGGCCCTCGCCGAAGGAAAGACACTGATCCAGGACCGAGAGCGCGTCCCGCATGCCCCCGTCGGCATACCGCGCGATCAGGGTCAGCGCGTCGTCCTCGGCCGCCAGCGTTTCCCGCTCGAGCACCTCGCGGAGCCGGGCCCGGATGGCCGAAGGCCCGATCCGGCGGAAGTCGAACCGCTGCAGCCGGGAGAGCACCGGGGCCGCGGTGGAGGCGATTTTCTGCGGCTCGGTGGTGGCAAAGACGAAAACGACCCGCGGCGGAGGCTCTTCCAGGATCTTGAGGAGCGCGTTCCAGGCCTCGCGGGTGAGCATATGCGCCTCATCCACGATGTAGACCTTGTACCCGCCCTCCTGCGAGGCCGCGTACATCGCCCGCTCCCGGAGATCGCGGGCGTCGTCCACTCCCCGGTTGCTCGCCGCGTCGATTTCCACCACGTCGAGGTTGGCCGAGCCGCTCCAGACCCGTTCGCAGCTGGGACACTCGCCGCAGGGCTCACCGGTGGGATTGACCGGGTCGCGGCGCTCGCAATTGAGCGCCATGGCCAGAATCCGGGCCGCCGTGGTCTTCCCGGTGCCGCGCGGTCCGGTGAGGAGATAGCCGTGCCCCACCCGCCCCCGCGCCACCGCGCCCCGAAGGGCGGTGGCGACGTGGTCCTGGACCAGCAGGTCGGCGAAGCGGCGGGGACGGTATTTCCGCGCGAGGGCGATCATGACCGAGGCAAGGTGGCTAGGAGGCAAGGGGGCAAGGTCGCAACCGAGCGTCGGAGAGTCGGACTGGAGAGAACCTGCGACCGTCAACCACCTTGCCGCATTGCCACCTTGCCTCTGACCACCAAAGAAAGTACCCCAGGCTCCCCGAAGCTGCACCGGACATCGCTTAGCGCTGCTACCGGCGAGGTCCTGACGCGGTTCGCGCGCCGGCACCCTTCGGACCTGGGGCACGCGGAATCTAACGCATGCCCCGATCTCCCCGCTAGGTGAGACGTGAGAGGTGAGATGTGAGACGGAAAGGCTTGTCCCTCTCACATCTCACCTCTCAGGTCTCACCTGCCCGGCCCCATGAGGATGGCATTGTTGAAGAGGCCCGCGCTGCCCCGGAAGAACGCGCGGAAGAGCGGGTCCTCGGCGAAGAGAATCACCTTGCCGCGGCCCACATTCTCCACCGCCGCCCAGATGGCGCCGGTCAGCAGCCGTTCGGTGTTCCCGGGCCAGCTGAAGCCCGACAGGACCAGGTCCTTGCCCAGAAAGGCGACCGGATTATCGCCCTTCTTCGAGGGCGAGAAGAAGGTGCTGCCCGAGACCAGCACCGGGAGGTGGTCGCTGGAATAGCCGTAGGTCAGCCAGTGGGTCCGGTCCAGCGTCGCCCGGGCAATGAGTCCCGGCAGGTATTCCGGCTTCTTCCCCCCGCCGGCCGTGGGAGATACCAGCGGCGGTCCGGGCAACGCCGTCGGACTCAGCGTGGTATCCCGCGCCACCGCGTCCTTCGCGCCCTTCGCGTCGGCGGTGTCGCCCACTTCCCCCACGGTGGAGAGCTCCATCTCCTTGGCGGTCACGAAGCCGCTCGCTCCGCCGATGGCGATGATGCTGCCGCCCTCCCGCACCCAGCTCTTGATCCGCTCCGCATTGCCGGCCCGGCGCAGCATCGTCGCCCCCGATCCGTCGGGGAGAATCAGCACGTTATAGTCCGCCAGGTTGACCCGGCCCAGGTTCGCCAGATCCACCGGCACCACCGGGTGCTGGAGTTCCTTCTCGAGGTAATACCAGATCCCCCCGAACGAGGTCTGCGCCACACCGTCTCCGGCGGCGAGCAGCACCTTGGGCGCCTTGAGCGCCTGCACCGTTTCGCTGCCGATCCCGAGCCCGACGTCGGCGTAGGCCGACTGCACCGCCGTCACCTGGGCTCTCACCTGCCCCGCCAGCGCCTGGATCCGCTCGTGCAGCGCCGCCGAATTCCGCTGTCCCCGGACGACGTAGGTCCCGGTCGGCCAGGTCTTCCCATCGACCCGCACCGGCTGCCCGGCCACCGCCACGGCGAATCCTTCCCGCAGCAGGTTGAGCGCGAGGCGCGCGCTGGTCTCCTGGCCGCCCGGGAAGACGTAACCGGATTGCCCCCGTCCGCTGACGGTGCCGGGGGGGAGCATCGTCTCCACCGTGACCGGCTCACCCGTCACCGCGACGGCATCCTCGGTCCAGGCTGCGTCCACTCCGTAGGAATAGGGCATCGACCAGGCGGTGATGTCGTAGAACTCGTATCCCTCGCCGCTGGCCTCTTCGCCCCGGCGGCGGTTGCGCTCGAACTTGTCGAGCTGCCGCCGGGCGAAGGCCGAGTCGAGCAGCGCCCGGGGCTCGAGCATGGTCATGGCCAGCCGGGCCTGGGGCTGGGCCAGATCGATGACGAAGCTGCCGGCCGGGAAGGTCCGGCGCCCCGCCGGCCCGCCGAGATAGTCGTGGGCCGCGGCGGAGGTGAACGGGGCCGTGCTGCGGAGAACTTCGATCTCCCCCCGGGCCAGGAGCCGGGCCACCTGGAGGGCGCGGCTCGGATCGCCGGTCGGGGCGATCACTACCCGCTTCATCACCCGGGCCCGCGCCTCGGCCAGCCCGGTGGCGCGAAACTCGTAGTAATCCCGGAGCCGCTCCTCCTTCCCGGCCGCAAGCACACCCAGAGAGGCGAGCGACGCGACGAAGTGATGGGCGATCCCGTCGGCGAATGTGGTGACCGTCCCGTCCTCCTTGCGAAGCCGGATCTCGGGACCGCCGTCGGTTTCGAAGGTCATCCCGGTCGCGCCGGACATCGAGGGCCACAGGTCCACGTAGCCGGGATAGAAGAAATCGAAAATGTCGCGGGTGTAGTACTGCCAGCCGTGCCGGTCGAAGGCCGCCGCGTTGCCCCGTCCGAACTTGTCCTCCCACTTGCGCTGCCAGGGGCCCAGGTTCGGGTTGAGCGGGTCCGAGGTGGGCGGGAAGAAGTACTGGCTGGTGGTGCTGTGCAGGTCGATCACCAGCTGGGGATGCCAGCGCACCATCGCGCCGATGATCGCCCGGGTCTCCGCCTGGCTCTGGGCCACGAAGTCGCGGTTCATGTCGAAGCGGTAGTGATTGAACCGCCCCCAGACGCTCCAGGGCTCGCTCTGCTCCAGAGCGCCGGGATCGTCGCTGGCCACCGCCACCGAGTTGTTCCAGGCGGCGAACCGCTCGTGGCCGTCGGGATTCTGCGATGGGTTGAGGATCGTCACCACGTTGCGCAGGATCTCGAGGGTGGCCGGCTCGTCCGAGGCCAGAAGCTGGTAGGCGGTTTGCATGACCGCTTCGAAGCCGGCCGGCTCGTTGCCGTGGATCGAATGGGAGAGTAGCGCCACCGCGGGGTTCTTGCGGGCCAGCTCGGCCGCCTGCGCCACGGTGGTCTTGCGAGGGTCGGCGAGGCTCGCGAGGTCGCCGCGGATCTCCTCCAGCCGAGCCAGGTTCTCCGGCGCCGAGATGATCAGGACCCGCATCACCTTCCCTTCGGCGGTGGTTCCGATGACTTCGGTGCGCACCCGCTCCGGTGCCGCCGCGATCAGCCGGTCCAGCACCCGCTGCTGCTCGTGATACATCGTGTGCCGGGTGCCCAGGCCGTGTCCCAGCAGGGAATCCACCCGCGGCACCGCCGGACGGTAGGGCCCCCGCCCGTACCACTCGAAGGGCGCCTGGGCGTGGAGCGGGGCGGCGACGACGGCCAGGAGGAGCAGCAAGTTGCGCATATTCTCGATCGTGAAAGGTTAGACGTGAGACGTGAGACGTGAGACGTGCCCATTCGCCCGCTTCCCGCTATCCGCTTCCCGCTATCCGCGATCCGCGCTCACGCAATTCCCCGCTGCTTGCGCTGCATCGCGCGCAGCTCCCAGGTCTCCGCCACCACGCCCCCCAGCAGGAAGACCAGGGCGGAATAGTACAGCCAGACCACGAACAGGATCAGGGCGCCGATGGACGCATCCAGGGCGGCGGTCCCGTAGCCGGTAGCCCCCTGGAGATAGAGCGAGTAGAGCTGCTTGGCGATCTCGAATGCCAGGGCCATGAACAGCGAGGCGACCAGCGCGGCCTGCCAGCGGACCCGGCGCAGGGAGGCGTGCCGGTACAGCAGGAAGAACAGCACGATCAGGAACAGGAAGCCCAGAAAGTTGGCCAGCCACTGCTCCAGGGAGGTCAGCACCCTGTCATTGCCTCCTCCCCGCGAAGCAAAGTAGCTGTCCAGGAGCGAGATCCCGGTGGTGAGCAGGACGTTGGCCAGGAAGAACACCAGGGTCATCAGCACCATGCCGAGGTCGCGGAGCTTCCCCAGGAGATACCGGATCAGGAAGTTCCGTCCCGGGGGCGGCCGGACCGACACGTCGTAGATCGCGTTGAGCGCGGTACGGATCCCGGCGAAGAGCCGGGTGCTGAACCAGATGAAGGCCGGCAGCGCCACCAGGGAGAGCGATTTCCCGGCAGCGGTGATCTGGCCCAGCATCACCTCCACCGCGGTGAAGGGGTCGGCGCCGGCACTGGTTTCGTGGGGAGGGAGAAATCGCTCGAACAGCGCCTGGGGATCGATGGGGCCGCTTCCGGCGATCAGCTCGAGCAGCTTGGCAATCCCCGCGAAGACCAGCAGGACGAAGGGGATCGCGGTCAGAATGGCATCGAAGGTCAGCGCGCTGGCCAGGAAGGGCACATTGTTTTCATCGGCGGCCTGCAGCGTCCGCCAGGCAAACCCCCGGAGTGACCTGTACCAGGCGTATTGCCGGGCGTCCTTCTTCAGGCGACCGGCTCCTCGTCCTCTTCCACCAGCGCCCGGTGCCGCCGGGCCCGGGCCCGGGCCAGCCGCTGCTCCAGCTCGCTGCGGGCCGTCGGAGTGGAGCGCCTGGGCTCCGGCTCCGCCTGCTCGTCCTCTTCCTCCCCCGGCGCTTCCCCTTCGGCAGGCGAGGCCTCGTCCTCGTCCTCGAGCAGCTCTTCCTCGTCCTCCTCCTCCTCGCTCAGCTCCTCGAGGGCCTCCTCGGCGGAGGCCTTGAGGCGCTTGAGCCGCTCGCCCAGCAGCTCACGCGACTTCTTCCCCGAGTGCGGGGCCAGCAGCAGTCCGAGGCCGGCCCCGATCGCCCCGCCCAGCAGCAGCCAGAGCACGCCGCTTCCACTGCCGCCGCGCTCGATCACGACCAGGCCGCGATTGTTCTTCTTCGCCATCCCACCCTCCTCTGGCTGGTGCTACTCCCCCGCCTCCGCATCGTCCACCGCGCGGCCCTCGGCCTTGTGGAGCTGCTCCCAGCTCAGGGGCCGGGCCCGCACGTGCCGGGTAACCAGCTGGGCCGTGCCGCCGACCTTGAGCTGGTCGAACAGGAAACCGAAGGTCCGTTCCAGATCGGCCGCGATCGCGTCGCGCACCTCGGCCGGCAGATCCCAGCATTCCCGCTTGAACGGTCCGATCGCCTTCTTGCGCGCCCGGTAATAGAACTGGCCGTCGGTGTCGTTGGCCTTCCGCTCCCCGGCCGCGTTCAGGTCCAGCCACCGCAGCATCCGGGTCCGCAGATCGGCCGGGAGTCTGGGGTGGTCGAACACGATGTTCTGGAAGTTAGTCGCCAGATGGATTTCCGTGGTCTCCACCCGGGGGAAGTTCCCGAACGCATCGGGAGGGAGGGTGCTGGCGCCGTGCTGCACCGCCCCGCCCAGCCGGTAGGATTCCCGCGCGGCGCGGGACAGGGCCTCCAGAGCAGCCAGATCGAGCTTCACGTCGGCGATGCTGCCGTCGGGCAGCACCACCCCGCCATGCGAGGTGCCGGTCTGCACCGAGATCTTGCTCAAACCCGCCAGGTCCTTCCCCCGGCCCGCGAGAGAGCGGTTGTAGCCGTCCATGAACGCGTGCAGCTCCTCCACCGTGCTGTTCTTCATCCCGACTTCGCCGATTTCGCCCCCCACGGACACGGTCACGCCCGCGGGTTCGATGCCGCGGATGAAGGCGGTGATCTCGGCGGCCCGCTCGTAGTTGGCACGCTGCTGGAGATCGAGGCTCGGCTGTTCCAGATCGACCAGGGTCGAGGTGTCGATGTCGATATTGAAGAAGCCGGCGCCCACTTCCTCGGCGATCAGCTTCTTCACCTCGCCGACCTCGCCCTCCGGATCGGTCGCGTATTTCTTGGCGTTGACCTGGCAGTGGTCGCCTTGAATGAAGATCGGGAGCCGGTACCCTTCCCGGAGCGCCGCCGCGGTCATCACTGCCACGTACTCGGCGGGACGCTGTTCGGTATAGGCGATTTCGGACCGGGCAATCTCGAGGATGATCGCGCCGGCCTCGCGCTTCATGGCGGCGCGGAACACCGCCCGCGCGGTATCGTAGGCCAGCATCCGCACGTTGATCGCCGGAACCGTGAACCCGCCGCACTCGCCCCGCCCCCTGGCCAGATAGAGGTCATGGATCGAGCCCGGCAGGACGCCGGCCTCCTGTCCCAGGTCCCAGATCTTGCGGCGAGCCGCCGGCTGAGCCTTCGGTTCGCCGAACACGGCCTCCCGAACCAGGCCATCCAGGTTTTCGGGCTGAAAGTCTGCGTTGGCCATGGGAGGATCCGTCCGGCGAGGTGGGCTAGGTTTATGCGACTGAGCAATTTAGGTGCACCCACCAGAGCGGTCAAACCGCAACGTCAACTCCCACACCGTCCGATGATTTTCCACATGAACGACTTATGTGTAAGTCATGTGGAACAATGACTTACTAGTGACGCTGAATGTTGACGTTCAGTGCACCTCGGATATCCCTGCCAGGCAGCGATTTGGCGGCTCGGCGATGGGGTTTTTCCCATTTCCACGTGTGGAAAACCCCTCCAATTCACAAGAATGTGGAGTTCAGAATCACCCCCGAAAACGCCTCGTTTCCCTCTAAACAATCATGTGGAAAACCCCTTCCCCAAGTCTTCCCCCTTCCCCCTTCCCCCGCAAGATCTGCTGTGTACATCGTGGAAATCCGTTTTCAACAGATTCCCCGCCATCCGCCTCGCCACTCGCTCCTCCGCCGGATTACATTGGTGCACCTTTCAACCGAGTCCGCCTGCTTTTGCCCCGTAACGCCCCCATCCGTCGCACCAAGATCGTCGCCACGCTGGGCCCTTCCTGGGAGGAGCCCGATCAGATCCGTGCCCTCCTCGACGCGGGGGTGAACGTGGTTCGAATCAACTCGAGCCACGGAACGCCGGAGATCCGCAGCCGATGGATCACCAACCTGAAGGCGGTGGTGGCCGAGTGCTCCAACGCCTGCGCCATCCTGGTGGACCTCCAGGGCCCCAGGATCCGGGTGGGAGGACTCCCCGAGCCGCTGGCG
>DATCXX010000175.1:0-2249 GCA_036565615.1 Gemmatimonadales bacterium
ATGCGGGCCGCCAGGTTGAGGCCGAAGCTGGTGTTGGTGGCCAGGGCGATTTCTCCGGGGTCCGCTCCGATCAGCCGGGCCGCTTTGGCCCGTCCATCTGCCAGGACGCCCATCAGCCGGTCGTCGGTGAGGGTCACCGGCGTGGCGCGTTCGCGAGTATATGCCTCGATGGCCCGGCGGGCCCGCTCCGGAATCGGGCCGATCCCGGCGTGATTCAGATAGATGGTGTTCGCGGCCCAGGGAAACTCGGCGCGGCGAAGGGCGGCGACATCGTAGGGCGCGTGGACCGGCGTGGTTCGGGAGGCCATGCTGTAATATGCTTCCCCTGATGGAATCTCCCCAATTCACGCTGGTGCTGGGCGGCGGGGGTCTCAAGGGACTCACCCACATCGGTGTGCTCCGCGCCCTCGCGGAGCGCAACCTGGTGCCGCAGGCGGTGATCGGCTGCAGCATGGGATCCTTCGTCGCCGCGGCCTGGGCGGTCGAGCTGCCGCTCCAGGAAATGGAGGAGCGCGCTCTGGCGGTAACCCGGAAGGACGTCTTCCGGATCGCCCATCTCGACATGGCGCTGAAGCGCATGCTGTCGCCGGCCGTCTACCGCCAGGATCCGCTCGATCATCTGATCCAGGGCGTCACCGGCGACCTCACCTTCCAGGAGCTGCACCGGAAGCTGGTGGTGAACACGGTGGACCTGAACTCCGGGCAGCAGGTGTTGTGGGGCCTGCCGGGACTCGAGGCGGCGCGGGTGGCCGATGCGGTCTACGCCTCCTGCGCCCTGCCGGGCATCCTTCCGCCCCGCACCATATTGGGCCGGGTCTGCATCGACGGCGCCGTGCTGGAAAACCTTCCGGTCCGCGCCGCCCTGGCCCTTTCACGGGCGCCGATCATCGCGGTGGATGTGGGGGGAACCCGGGTGGAGCGCTCCGGGGTCGAGCGGAAGGGCTTCGTGGCCACCTACAGCCGGGGTCTCGAAATCGTGATGCAGACCCTGGCCGCGGAACATCTCCAGGATTGGTCGGAACCGCCGGTGGTCCTGGTGCGCCCCCGGGTGGAGCGGATCTCGATGTTCGCCTTCAACCGGACGCCCTACCTGATCGCCGAGGGATACCGGGCCATGAACGAGACGCTGGATCTGCTGCCTCGGGAGATCGACCGGCTGCCCCCGGGCATCCATCCCCAGCGGGAAGTGCAGGTGCGAGTGGATCCGGCCCGCTGCATCGGCTGCGGCGCCTGCGTGGCGCGGGCGCCCGACATCTTCACCATGCAGCTCAACGGCCAGGCGGAAGCCAGCCCCAAGCGGCTCTGGTGGTCCCCGCTGGGAGATTACCTGCTCACCGCCTGTCCCACCCATGCCATCATCGCCGAGCAGACCTGGCCTCGGCGCTGACGGCACGGAGATCGGCAACCACCCGGGACCAGTTGAAGAACCGCTCGACCGCCTGCCGCCCGGCGATCCCGAGCTGTCCTGCCCGCACCGGCTCGTCCAGCAGTCCGGCGATGGCAGCCGCAACGTCGGCGGGATCCTCCGGGTCGGTGAGCACACCAGTCACCCCGTTCTGCACCGCGTCGGGAATCCCGCCGCTCCGTCCCGCCACCACCGGAATGCCTGCCGCCTGGGCCTCGAGCAGGGCGATCCCGAAGCCTTCCACGTCCTTCGCGGTCTGTCGGGAGGCGCCGACGTAGACCGTGGCGAGCGCGTAGGCCAGCGGGAGCGACTCGTCACCCAGCTCGGAAAGAAAGCGCACCCGCTCCGCCACGCCTTCGCTCCGGGCCAGATCCTCTAGCGCGGCGCGCTCGGGCCCCTGCCCGACGATCGCGTAATGGAGGTCGGGATACCTGGGCGCCAGACGGGCCAGGGCGCGAATCGTGGTATCCATGCCCTTGTGCGGGACCAGCCGCGCCACGGTGAGCAGCCATCGTCCCGCGGCAAGATCGTGGCCGGCCATCAGGGGAGCGGGATCCAGCCCGGGCCGGAATACCTCGGGGTCGGTGCCCAGGGGAATCACCCGGACCCGGCCGGTGCGCTCGGCCAGGCCAAGCTCGCGCAGGACATCGCAGGCCAGGTCGTGGGTCCACCGGCTTTGGGCCACCAGCACATCGGCGGTTCCCAGCAGCGCCTGGGCCGCGACGCGCTTGATGCGGGAATCGAGGTAATTAATGCGCAGGGCGAGCAGGTCGCCCCCATGGACGATGATGCCGTAGGGAATCCCGCTCCGCTCGTGGGCCCACTTGGCCGGATAGGCGGCGGG
>DATCXX010000189.1:0-7295 GCA_036565615.1 Gemmatimonadales bacterium
CGGGTGCGGCGGATCACCAATCTGGGGACGGTGCTCGACAAGCTGCGGCGCGACCTGGCCGGGCTGACCTGAGGATTCACGGGCCACGGCCCTCTGGAGGACGGACATGGAGATCTTTACCCCGAAGGACGCCGCGCGGAACGCAGGGACCAAGTACCGGTCGATCCTGGTGGCCGCACGCTTCGCCCGCTACCTCAACGAGTTTCCCAAGGACCGCCAGGTACAGTGGGCGGAAAACGAGCGGGTCATGAAGCTGACGACGCTCTCGATGCGGAAGCTGGTCTCCGGCGAGCTCAACTTTCGCGAGCTGCGCCGCCGCCGCTCCGAGGTCTGACCGGTGTGGTCCGGCCGGCACGTCGTCCTCGGCGTGTCGGGCGGGATCGCATCCTACAAGAGCGGCGTTCTCGTCCGGCGACTGACCGAAGCCGGCGCGCGGGTAGACGTCATTCTCACCGCCAGCGCCGCTGAATTCGTGCGGCCGGTGCTGTTCGAGGCGCTTTCGGGGCGCCCGGTTCTGACCTCCCTCTGGGAGCCGGGACGGGCGCTCGATCACATCCGGCTGGCGCGCGATCCCGATCTCGTCATCGTTGCCCCGGCCACCGCCAACCTGATCGCCCGGATGGCTCAGGGGATGGCCGACGACCCACTCACCACCGTGCTCCTGGCGCGGAGCGGACCGGTGCTGCTGGCGCCGGCGATGAACGACGCGATGTATGCGGCGCCCGCCACCCAGCGCAATCTCGGCCTGCTCCGGGAGCGCGGGGTCACGATGGTGGGACCGGATACCGGCGCGCTCGCCGAGGGCCCGTCGGAACGGCCCGGACGGATGAGCGAACCCGAGACCATCCTGCACCACGCGGCGCGGCTGCTCCGGGGCGGCGGCCCCCTGGCGGGAAAGACGGTGGTGGTGACCGCCGGCCCGACCCGGGAGGCGCTCGATCCGGTCCGGGTGCTGACCAACCGCTCCAGCGGCAAGATGGGATTCCGGCTGGCTCAGGCCGCCTGGTACCGCGGGGCGGAGGTGCGCCTGATCACCGGGCCCTCCGCCGAAACGCCGCCGGAGGGCGTCGCCTGTCAGCGCATCGAGACCACGGCCGAGCTGGAGCGGGCGGTGGCGACGGCGCTTCCCGATACCGACGTGCTCATCATGGCCGCGGCGCCGGCGGACTACCGGCCGGAGGGGGTCAATGCCGTGAAGCGCTCCCGCCAGCAGGGGCCGTTCACGGTCGGGCTCGCACCCACCGCCGACATCCTGCTCGCCACCCGCGCGCTCCGGAAACCGGGAAGCCTGGTGGTCGGGTTCGCGCTGGAAACCGGCGACGCGCTTCGCAAGGGCCGGGAAAAGCTGGAGCGCAAGCTGCTCGACCTGATCGTGGTCAACGACGCCACCGAGCCGGGGGCGGGATTCGAGGTAGACACCAACCGGGTCACCATCGTGGCGAAAGACGGAACGGAATGGGAGGTCGCCCTTGCCTCCAAGGCCAGCGTGGCGGAGAGCATCCTCGACCGGATCGAGGCGGCCCTTGTCTGAGGCGCGGCGGAAGTACCTGGAGCTGCAGCGGGCGCTTGGGGGGAATGAGATCATCCTAACTGGGGCGGTAGGTTCTATGGACGGTAGGTCGGTAGGTGAGGAGCGGACGGTGGGTGACCTGCCGCCCTCCCATACCGTCCAACCGTCCAGCAACCTTACCGTCCCGCTCACGCGCCCCGCGAAGCATTGGTCCACCGACGCCCCCCCGATCCCCACGGTTCCCGGGATCGTGGTCCCCGCGCTGCTCGAAGGGCCGTCGCCCTGGAGCACGCTCGAGGAGGTGGCGGCCACGATCGCCGGCTGCCGCAAGTGCTTTCTCTGCCAGGGCCGGACCCGGACGGTGCCGGGGGAGGGGAACCCGGAGGCCCGGCTCATGTTCGTGGGCGAAGGCCCCGGCCAGACCGAAGACGAGACCGGCCGGCCCTTCGTGGGCCGCGCCGGAGAGCTGCTCACCAAGATGATCGAGGCGATCGACCTGCAGCGGGACCAGGTGTTCATCGCCAACGTGGTGAAGTGCCGCCCCCCCCAGAACCGCAAGCCGCTGCCCGACGAGATCGCGGCCTGCTCCCCTTACTTGGAGCGGCAGATCGGCCTGATCCGGCCCGCAGTCCTGGTCGCGCTCGGCGCCACCGCGGCGGAGGCGATGCTGGGCGTGAAGCGGAGTCTCACGGATTTGCGTGGCAGAGTACATTCCTACCGCGGCACTCCGCTGGTCGTGACCTACCACCCGGCGGCACTCCTCCGGAACCCGAATTGGAAGAAGCCCACCTGGGATGACATCCGTATCGCCCGACAGCTTCTCGACCGTTGAACAGAGCCTCCGCTCGGCGCCCTGGAGCCCCGATGCGGAGCAGGCGGTGCTGGGGGCGATGCTGCTCGACCAGGACGCGGCGCTCCGCGCGGCGGAGCTGCTCGATCATTCGGTCTTCTACCGGGAGGCCCATCGCCGGCTGTTCCGTGCCATGGTGGCCCTCACCGAGCAGCGGGTGGTCATCGACCACGTCACCCTCCGTGACGAGCTGCTGCGCCGCAGCGAGCTGGAGTCGGCCGGCGGGGTCGAATACCTGGCCGAGCTGGTGGATTCGGTGGCGACTCCCGCCAACCTGGAGCACCACGCCCGGATTCTCCGCGAAAAGTCCATTCTCCGCCGCCTGATCGAAGCCTCCACCGGCATCATCCAGCAGGCCTACGAAGGCCGGATGGGCGCCAACGAGCTGCTGGATCAGGCCGAGGGGCGGATCTTCCGGATTTCCCAGGAGCGGCGCACCGACGGTTTCGTCCGGATCAAGGAAATGCTCTGGCCTACGATGGAGCGCATAGAAACGCTCCATCGCAGCGGCACCGCGGTTACCGGGGTGCCCAGCGGCTTCGCAGATTTGGATGGGCTGACGTCGGGCTTCCAGAAGTCGGAGCTGATCATCGTGGCGGCCCGGCCCTCGATGGGCAAGACCGCGTTTTGCCTGAACATCGCCACCAACGCCGCCTACAAGGAATTCGGCGTGGCCATCTTCTCCCTCGAGATGTCGAAAGATTCCCTGGTCCAGCGGATGCTCTGCTCCGAGGCCCAGATCGACAGCCAGGCGGTGCGGCAGGGCCGGATCAAGGACTCCGATTATCCCAAGCTGGCGCGTGCGTCGGGGGTGCTGCAGCAGTGTCCCATCTGGATCGACGACAGTCCGTCGCTCACCCTGCTCGAAATGCGGGGCAAGGCCCGCCGGCTCCGGGTTGAGGCCAACGTCGGGCTGATCATCGTGGATTACCTCCAGCTGATGCGGAGCCCGGAGTATGCCGACAACCGGGTCCAGGAAATCTCCGACATCTCCCGCTCGCTCAAGGCGCTGGCCCGCGAGCTCGAGGTCCCGGTCATCGCGCTCTCCCAGCTTTCCCGGGCCTCGGAGCAGCGCGGGGGCGACAAGACGCCGATGCTCTCCGACCTGCGCGACTCGGGCGCCATCGAGCAGGATGCCGATCTGGTGATCTTCATCCACCGGGCCGAGATGTACAAGGACCTCAGGGAGAAGGCCGAGACCGCGGGACAGAACATCGAGGGGCTGGCCGACATTCACCTGGCCAAGCACCGCAACGGGCCCACCGGCAACATCAGGCTGCACTTCCACAAGGCGTTCACCCGCTTCGACAGCCACTCCGACCGGGAGGGCAACTGATGGCGCGGGCCCGCTCGGTGTACCGCTGCGCCGAATGCGGCCACGATCACGCCAAGTGGGCCGGCCGCTGCGAGGCGTGCGGGGAGTGGAACACCGTGGCGGAAGAGCCGCTGGCGGTAGACGCAAAGACGCAAAGACGCAAAGACGCAAGGGCACCGACCTCCGTGCCTCAGGCGTTGGCCAGCGTGGAGCCCGCCCGGCTGATCCGGTGGACCACCGGGATTCCGGAATTCGATTTCGTCATGGGCGGCGGGATCGTGCCGGGCTCCATGGCGCTGATCGGCGGCGAGCCGGGCATCGGGAAGTCCACCCTGCTGCTGCAGACCGCGGCCCGGCTCCGGGCGGCCGGGCGTCATGTGCTCTATGCCAGCGGCGAAGAATCGCCCGAGCAGATCCGGCTTCGGGCCGATCGGCTGCTGGAGGACGCCGGTCCGGTCCTGGTGCTGGGAGAAACCCGGCTGGGGGCGATTCTCGATGCGGCCCGCACCGCGGGCACCGAGCTCCTGGTGCTGGACTCGATCCAGACGGTCTACACCGACACCCTGGAAAGTGCGCCCGGCAGCGTGGGGCAGGTTCGGGAATGCGCCGCCCATCTGATGCGCTTTGCCAAGGAGAGCGGGACCGCGGTGTTCGTGGTGGGGCACGTGACCAAGGGCGGCACCCTCGCCGGGCCCAAGACCCTGGAGCACATCGTGGACACGGTGCTCTACTTCGAGGGGGAGAGCTCGCTCGACTACCGGCTGCTGCGCGCCACCAAGAACCGCTTCGGATCGGTGGATGAGCTGGGGGTCTTCTCCATGTCGGAGCGCGGACTGCTGGCGGTGCCCAACCCGTCGGCGGTCTTCCTCGCCGCGCGCACCGAGGGCACCAGCGGGAGCGCGGTGACCGCGCTGATGGAAGGCACCCGGCCGGTGCTGGTGGAAGTCCAGGCCCTCGCGGCGCCGTCGGGCTACGGGACTCCGCAGCGGGTCGCCACCGGGATCGACCCCCGGAGGCTCGCGGTGCTGCTCGCGGTGCTGGAGCGGCGGGGTGGGACCAGCTTCGCCCAGCTCGACGTGTTCGTGCAGGTCACCGCCGGAGTCAAGCTGCGGGAGCCGGGCGCCGATCTGGCCGTTGCCGCGGCCCTGCTCTCCAGCCTGCACAACCGGGCCACGCCGCCCGACTCCATCTATCTCGGAGAGATCGGGCTGGGCGGCGAAATCCGCCCGGTCGGCGGGGTGGAGCGGCGACTGGTCGAGGCCGGCCGGCTTGGCTTCCGCCAGGCGTTCGGGTCACCCAGACAGGGCGCCCCGGCCGGTCCGCTCCGGCACATGCCCCTGGCGCACGTTCACGAGCTGGTACGGGCCCTTGCCGCCTGACGTCGGGGTGGTGGTGGTGGCCGCGGGGCAGGGCCACCGGATGGGCGGCGACACCCCGAAACAGTTCCTGCCCATCGCGGGTGTGCCGCTGCTGCTGCACGCATTGCGGCCCTTTCTCAGTCATCCCGCCGTCGCCCGGGTCGTGGTGGCGCTTCCAGCCAAGGTGATCGACTCGCCCCCCCAGTGGCTGGCGCCGCTGCTGGGGGAACGGCTCCGGGCTGTTGCCGGAGGGGCGCAGCGAATGGACTCGGTCGAGGCGGGCCTCACCGCGCTCCCCCCCGAATGCACCATCGTCCTGGTGCACGACGGGGTCCGGCCCTTTCCCGATCCCCGGGTGATCGATCTGATCATCGGCGAAGCTCGCCGGGGCGCCGGGGCCGTGGCCGCCGTCCCGGTCACCGACACGCTCAAGGAGGCGGAGCGGCGGACCTTCGGGGCCCGGCAGCGGATCGCGCGGACGCTGCCCCGCGACGGGCTGTGGCGGGCCCAGACTCCGCAGGGGTTTCCCCGCTTGATGCTGGAAGCCGCCTATGCCGATGCCCGATCGCTCGAGGTAGACGCCACCGACTGTGCCTCGCTGGTGGAGCGAATCGGGGGCGAGGTGGTGCTGATCCCGGATGCCGCCACCAACCTCAAGGTGACCACGCCGGGCGATCTCCTCCTGGCCCGCGCCGTGGTGGAGGCGGGGGGGTGATCCTCCCCCTGTTCACCCGGCCGGACGCCGAGCGCGCGGTGCCGGCGGTCCGGGATCACCTGGCGGGCTCCGGACTGCTGGGCTATCCCACCGAAACGGTCTATGGCCTGGGCTCGGCGGCGGATCCGGCGTCGGTCGCCAAACTGGCGCGGCTCAAGGGGCGGCGGGAGGGGAAGCCCTTTCTGCTCCTGGTGGCCAACCGGACCATGGCGGAGCGGAGCGGGCTGGTATTCACGCCGGCGGCCCACGCGCTGGCGGAGGCGTTCTGGCCCGGCCCGCTCACCCTGGTGCTCAAGGGCGGCGAGGGACGGCTCCCCGACCAGCTGCGCGGCCCCGAGGGGGGCTTCGCCGTGCGGCACAGCTCGCACTCGGCCGTCTCCCGCCTCATCGAGCTGCTCGATCAGCCGCTGACCTCGACCTCGGCCAACCGGTCGGGCGAGGCGCCGGCGGCCGGCGCGGCGCAGGTCGTCACCCTCTTCCGCGTATCGTACCAGGCCGGAGAGCTGCTCGTGCTGGACGGTGGAACCCTGGGCAACGTGCCGCCATCCACCATCGTTGATTGCACCACCCCGCAACCCACGCTGATCCGGGAAGGAGCCCTCCCCAGGGATGAGCTCCGTCGCGCGGTCGGGAGGCTCGCGCCATGAAGGTGCTCTTCGTCTGCACCGGAAATACCTGTCGCAGCGCCATGGCCGAAGCGCTGTTCCGGACCGGCGCCGGTGAGGCCGGCCTGACCAGTCTCGAGGTGTCGTCCGCCGGGATCGGCGCCGTACCCGGCGCGCCCGCCTCGGAAGGCGCCTACCTCGTCATGCTGGAGCGGGGCATCGACCTCTCCTCCCACCGCGCCCGGCTGCTCACCCGCGAGCTGATCGAGGAATCCGACGTGATCCTCACCATGTCGCGCTCCCATCTGGGGCGGGCTCGCGAGCTGGGCGCGGGAGCGCGGGCCCACCTGCTGGGTGAATACGCTGGCCGGACCGGGCGCGAAGCGGAAGTGGCCGATCCCTACGGCGCCGATCTGGATCAGTACCGCGAGGTCTACCGCGATCTGCTGGACCTGATGCCGGCGGTGCTCACCCGGCTGGCGGGAACCGCTTGATGCGGATCGGGGGCGCGACCCGGGTCTATGCGCTGCTCGGCGATCCGGTGGCGCACTCGCTCTCTCCGCTGATGCAGAACGCCGCCTTCATCGCGCTCGGAATCGACGCCGTCTATGTCCCGCTCCGCTGCGATGCCCGGTCGGTCGGCCCGCTCATGGAAACCCTGGCCCGGCAGGGCGGGGGCGGCAACGTGACCATCCCGCACAAGGAAGCCGCCGCCGCGGTGATCGATCCGGGCGCCACCCGGAGCGCGGTGTACAACACCTTCTGGAGCCGCGACGGCCGGCTGGAAGGCGCCGAGACCGACAGCGAGGGAATCCTCTCGGCGCTCAACCGGCTGGACGCGCCCGGCGGCGACTGGTGCCTGATCGGAACCGGGGGCAGCGCCCGGGCCGCGCTGGCCGCGGCCAGGCGCCGGGGAGTGGGGATCGCCGTCCGATCCCGCAC
>DATCXX010000209.1:0-3820 GCA_036565615.1 Gemmatimonadales bacterium
GGGCCGGATCCGCCGTGCGGCGATGCTGGCCGGCGACCTCGCGGAAGTGGCCGGGGCGGTGCTCACCGGGGGCGAAGCGGGACTCGCGGACTACGCCATCCAGGTATTTCGCCCGATCCAGCCGATGCTGGCCGACTCGGCTGCGTCCGCCACCGAGGCGATCGCGGCACTGGGCGAGGCGGTGCTGGAGTGGAAGCTCGACGGCGCCCGGATTCAGGTGCATCGCCGGGACCAGCGCGTGGCGGTGTACACCCGCAGCCTCAACGAGGTGACCGCCGCGGTGCCGGAGGTGGTCGAAGCGGTGCTCGCGCTTCCCGTCCGGGAGCTGATCCTCGATGGGGAGGTCATTGCCCTGGGTCCGATGGGCCGTCCCCTCCCGTTCCAGGACACCATGCGCCGGTTCGGCCGGAAGCTCGAAGTCGAAGCGATGCGGGCCGAGCTTCCGCTGGCGGCGTTTTTCTTCGATGCGCTCCTGCTGGACGGGGTCGAGCTGCTGGATCAGCCGCTTTCCGCCAGGCTGGCCCGGCTCGACCCGCTCCTTCCCGAGCAACACCGGGTTCCCCGGCTGGTGACCGGTCTGGCCGAGGCGGCGGAGGCGTTTCAGGCCGAGGCGGTCCGGCGCGGCCATGAAGGCATCCTGGCCAAGTCACCTGCCGCGCCCTATGCCGCGGGTCGCCGTGGCTCGGCCTGGCTCAAGGTCAAGACCGCCCGCACCCTCGATCTGGTGGTGCTGGCCGCGGAGTGGGGCTCCGGGCGCCGGAAGGGCTGGCTCAGCAACCTGCACCTGGGGGCGCGGGACCCCGACACCGGCGGCTTCGTGATGCTGGGCAAGACCTTCAAAGGCATGACCGACGCGCTGCTCCAATGGCAAACCACGGAGCTGTTGGCGCGGGAGACCGGGCGCGACGGACACGTGGTGCAGGTCCGGCCCGAGCTGGTGGTGGAGGTGGCGTTCAACGAGGTGCAGCGGAGCTCGCAGTATCCCGGCGGCGTGACCCTCCGTTTCGCGCGGATCAAGGGCTACCGGGCCGACAAATCCCCGGCCGAGGCGGACACCATCGAGGCAGTGCGTGCCCTGGCTTCTTGAGGGCAGATCGTCGCCCGACCAGGTCGAACCCCTGTGCGGTCCGTTGCCCTGTCCTTCGTCCAGCAGGATGACACACTCTCGCGGAGGATCTGGAATGACGGTCACCACGGCGACCCTCGAAAACGGCATGCGGCAGGTGCGGGAGACCATCATCATCCGGCGGCCACCCCAGGAGCTCTATGACGTCTGGCGCGGGCTCACCCGGCTCCCCGAGCTCATGGAGCACGTGATCTCGGTGACCAGCACCGGCCCGGATCGCTCCCACTGGATCGTCAAAGGTCCCGCCGGCAGGACCGTGGAGTGGGACGCCGAAATGACCGAGAAGCCCGCCGAGCGGATCATCGCCTGGCATACCCTGCCGGGCGCCGACGTCCGCAACGCCGGCGAAGTCAGCTTCCAGCCCGCGCCGGACGGCAACGGCACCGAGATGACCGTGGTGATCAGCTACGATCCCCCCGGCGGAAGCGTGGGCGTTGCCGTGGCGCAGCTCTTCGGTGAAGAAGCCGGCCAGCAGCTCGAGGAGGACCTCAAGCGGTTCAAGCGAAGCATGGAGGAGGGAGCACGAGGCGCGCGGCGCGGGCAGAGCCCGTAACCAAGGCCTCGATCGTCTCCGGGCACCGCTACTGCATGGACCGGAACAATCTGGCCTTTCTCGAGGCGGCGCCGGTGCCCACGCCAATCAAGGTTTCCCTCTGAATCTGTCGCGGGCACGCTACTGTTTCCGAAGCGAGCCGGCTTCGGTGTCGAGGACTCCGTTCCCCTTGATGGCGAGCGCCAGGGCCTGCCCGGTCGGCATCCCGGGAGGAGCAAGAAAGACGCTGTCACCCCGGACGGTGTAGACCATCGGCAAGGGGCCCGGACTCCCCTCGACGTTCAGGACCTGCCCATCCTTGAGCTCGAAGGCGAACGCCCCGGTCGAGGCGTTGTAGTACTTGCCCTCGATCCCGCCGCCGGAGCAGGCGGCGCCGGAGAGAAGGAGTGAGGCGACGAGGCTGCGGACGGGACGACGGCTGGGCATGGCGGGCTCCGGACCAGGGTGAGAGAGCGAGGGCACCGATTTCCATTGCGCCCGAATCGCTCCAAACCCGTCACCGGTCGCCCGCAGGGCTCAGGCCATGCCGTAGACCGGCAGCAGGGTGCCCGAGGTCAGCTGGTTTTCCGGAGAGGCCAGCCACAGAATGGCGGCGGCAAGCTGTTCCGGCTTGGGCCACTTGGCGGGATCGGCCTTGGGCATGGCGGCCCGGTTGGCCGGGGTATCGATGATCGAGGGCAGCACGGCGTTGACCAGGATGCCGTCGCTCCGGACCTCGACCGAGAGCGCGCGGGTCAGGGCCGCGACGCCGGCCTTGGACACCGAGTAGGCGATCGATCCCCCGACCGGAACCTCCACCACCCGCGCGGCCACGTTCACGATCCGTCCTCCTCCGCTGGCGCGGAGCGCCTTCACCGCCTCCCGGCAGCAGAGGAAGGCGGTGACCAGGTTGAGCTCGATCTGTTTATCGAGATCGGCCCGGGTGCTGTCGGCGATCGGCTTAGCCTGGTACCCCCCCGCCAGGTGCACCGAAGCCCAGAGCGGTGGCAGGCCGGCGTAGTAGGCCGACACCGCGCTCTCGTCGGTCAGGTTGATCTTGCCGGTCTGGCGTATCCCGGACTCCGGCTGGGGGACGGCCGCTCCAAGCACGGGCAGGTGGCACATCGCCCCCGCGGCGCGGAATGCCGCTACCACCGCCTGGCCGAGGGCCCCGTCGCCGCCGGTGATGACGACGTTCTTGCCGGAAAGGCTCGAGGCCATGCTGCCGCCGCCGGCGTCAGCCGATCACGACGTAGGACACGTTGCGTGCCTGGGCCATCACCGCAGAGGCGATCATGGCGGGAACCGGCTCGACTTCCGGGCTCAGACCTTTCAACATCTTGGCCTGCACGGCCTCGGCCGTCTCGCCACTCTTGGCGGCAAGTTCCCGTGACCACCTGGCCATGGTGTTTCGGCAGGCCAGCACCCGGACCCCGAGGGCCCGCATCCCGGCGACCCCGGCCGCCATCTGGGTACCCACGGCCCGGTGCTCCCGTAGCGCGGCTGCCTGATCGGGATGCGCCGGAGCGAGCTTCTCGCCGATCCGGTACTCCTCCCAGAAATCCGGACCGAGGACGTGGGCCAAACCGTTCGACGCCGCCCCGAAGGCGATGCCGATATCCGAGGCGGCGGCGCCGTAACTCGTCATCAGCGCGCTCCGCAGCGTCGCGGGCTTCCGGAACGCAGAGCCGTCGAGCATGAAGCTCCGAATATCGAGGAAGGCGCGATGGGTTCGGCCGGAGAGGTCCGCCAGCCAGGGCTCGTCCTCGGGGCGGGCGCCGGCGGAGAGCACCGTGGGTCTGACCACCGCGCCGGCCGATCCGGCCAGCAGCCAGCCCAGCATTCGGCGTCGTTCAACCATGGGTCACCTCACATCAGGGTGTGAGCGATTCGCTTTTCATGGACACCACGTCGTTCCAGTTCAGCAGCGAATTGAACACCATGTTGAATTCGCCGTGATTCTGCCACCGGTAGATCGGGTTGTTGGAGAACAGGAGAACCCGGCCCTGCCCGTGATGGGCCCTGGGGATATCCACCGCGAAGGGCTTGAGCTTGAGCGAATCGGCGCCCTCCATCAGGCCCGAGATCACCGAGGCGTTGCCGCCCACGTAGCGGGCCAGCACGTTCTCCTCGTCGGCGATCCCGACCCGGAACGGCTGGCC
>DATCXX010000210.1:0-6075 GCA_036565615.1 Gemmatimonadales bacterium
CTCCTGGGCCACGATACCCCGCTCGGCGTACTTCCCCTCGGCACCCTCAATCATTTCGCCCGGGACCTCGGCGTCCCGCTCGGTCTCCAGGAGGCCGTCGAGGTCATCCTGGCCGGTCACACCACGGCGGTCGATGTCGGGGAAGTCAACGGACAAACCTTCCTCAACAACGCCAGCCTCGGGCTCTATCCTCACATCGTCCTGGCCCGGCGGAAACATCCGGCCCGGGGCGTCTGGAAGTGGGTCATCGCCTGCTGGATCACCCTCAAGGTGCTCGCCCGGCACCGCTCGATGGCCGTCCGGCTCTCGGTGGGGGACGACGTCGCGCTCCGCCGCACCGCGATCGTGTTCGTGGGAAACAACGAATACCGCGCTGCCGGGCTCGCCGCCGGCTCCCGGGAGTCGCTCAGCGGGGGCACCCTGGCGATCTACCTGGTCAATGCCGGAGGGCGGAGCCATCCGCTCCGGCTGATCCGGCTGGCCTGGCACATGGTGCTGGGGGCGGCGCTGGACGGAGATCACCTGGAGCTGGTGCGGGCCCCGGCCGCGACGGTCGAATCCAAGCGGTCACGGCTGCACATCGCGCTGGACGGGGAGGTGAGCGTCTTCCAGGTGCCGCTGGAATTCCGTACCGTGCCCGGCGCGCTCCGGGTGCTGGTGCCGGCTCAGGACCTGCGGCGGTAGGGCGAGAGCAGCCGCCGCCAGCTCTCCGCGAGCCGGCGGTATTCGGTGGGGCAGCGCTCCCGCCGGTGCTCCGGGAGCCAGCCATCCTCGATCAGCTCGGGGTACCGGTCGGGATTCCGCCCGTGGATCCAGCAGATGATGTTGTACACCCGCTGGAGATCGAAGCCGTGATCATCGGCGAAGGCGAGGGCATCGAGCTGGCTCCGGTGGGCATCGCTGGCGAACCACCCCACCGCGCCGAAGGCCAGCGAGTCGCCGGTGGCCCCCTGCTGCATCAGGAGCACGGTGGCGAGCTGGTCCACCGCATCCTCTTCGCGGCCGGTGATCGGCAGGTTGAGCACGTCGATCAGACCGTGCCCCAGCTCGTGCATCAGCGCGAACACCAGGGTGCCGCTCACCAGGTACTCGCCCCCCGGCTCGGCGGCGAAGCGCTCCGACAGGGTGCGGAACAGCTCGTAACAGAGGGTGACCCGCCGGCTGTCGGGATTGTAGGACGCGTTGGGCTCGCCGCAGTGCGCGGTGCGGAGGATGAGGTTCTGGGGGATCCGGAGCGAGTCGTTGAGGCGGGTGGCGATGGTATCGAGAAAACGGTTGGCGATCAGCCGGGAGCGGAACTCGCGGAATTCCGGGTCGGCCGGCTCGTACTCCGCCAGGAAACGTCCCGAGCTGACGCTGTCGGCCACCGCGGGCGCGGGCTCGGGACGGCGGCAGGCAGTGGATGCGGCGATGATGCAGAGGATCGTGCCAAACCGGAGCATTACGGAATATAGCGGCGCTTCTCCACCAGCACGGCGGCGGTCTCGGTCCCCAGCGTGAACGCGGATCGGAAGGTTCCCTCCACTCCGATTCGGGTGCCGTCCCGCGGCGCGCCACCGCCTTCACTCACCACCGGCAGGGTGCCGGTGCCGTCGCTCACCCGGTAGGCGCCGTACCCCAGCGCCCCCATCGACCCCTTGACCTCACCGGCGATCCGCACCGTCTTCCCGTCGTAGCGCGGCGGATCGTCGAGCAGGGTCTGAATCGGCACCGTGCCGCCGCAGGCGCGCAGCACCAGGACCAGGGAGAGGGCGCAGAGAGGGGAACGGGAAAAGCCTGGGGAACGGAGAAAACCGAGGGAACGGGGAAGACTGGGGGAGCGGGGAACGGGTGTCCCGCGCTCCGTAAACATCCTCCCCCACCATCGGTTTCCGTTCCCCATGTTTTCCCCCGGTTTTTCCCGTTCCCCCTGTCTTCCCCAGTTTTTCCCCGTTCGCCCTGTTTTCCCCAGTTTTCCCCGTTCCCCTGTTGTGACGCCTCAGCGGCCCCCGGGCCCCACACTCAGCCGAGGTATTTCCAGTTGCGGGGCTTGCCCTCGGAGGGGGAGGGCAGGTCGGAGAGTACCCGTGCGAGGTGAGAGGTGAGAGGTGAGAGGTGAGAGGTGAGAGGTAAGGGGGGAGCGGGCTACTCCCCCGGGGGAGTCGGGGTGTCGAGCAGCTCGCGGAGCTTGGCGGGATCGACCGGTTTGACCCAGTGGTCATCGAAGCCAGCCTCGCGGGAGCGGCGGCGCTCTTCCTCGGAGCCCCACCCGGTGAGCGCGATCATCCGCATCTTGGAGCAGGCGGGATTCTTGCGAATCTCGGCGGCCACCTCGTATCCGTCCATGCCCGGCATGCCGATGTCGAGGAGCACGGTGGCAGGCGGGTGATCGCGGATGGCCGCGAGCGCGGAGGGCCCGTCATAGACCACCCTCGGCTCCGCCCCCAGCATCTTGAGGACCAGTCCGAGGCTGTCCGCCCCGTCCCTGCTGTCATCGACGACCAGAATATTGTGCGGAGGCATGGACTTCCCTCGGACTCCCGGGTGAGGTACCGGATCGCGTGACCGCTGCCGGCCTTCCGGCGCGGGGAGCCGGACCGTAAACTCGCTGCCCTGATTCAACCCGGCGCTCTTCACCTCGATCCGCCCCCCGTGCAGCTCCACCAGCGTCCGGGCCAGGGCCAGCCCGATGCCCAGACCTCCCTGGGCCCGCTTCAGGGTGCGGTCCACCTGGGCGAACATGTCGAACACCCGGGAATGCATTTCGGCGGGAATGCCGATGCCGTCGTCCCGGACCGTGATCACCGCGCTCGAGCCGTCGCGCCGGACCGCCACCTCGATGTGGCCGCCGTCGGTGGTGTACTTGGCGGCGTTGCTGAGCAGGTTCGACAGCACCTGGCCCAGCCGGATCGGATCGGCGTCCACCACCAGGGGCCGGTCGGGCAGGGACACCGAGATCTGGTGCGAAGCGGCCTCGATCAGCGGCGCGCTGGTCTCGATGGCGCTTTGCACCGCCGACGCCAGATCCACCGATTCCTTCCGCAGGTCCAGCCGCCCGCCGCTGATGCGGGAGACCTCCAGCAGATCGTCCACCAGACGGATCAGGCGCGCGAGCTGATGGTTCAGCATCTCGTGCACCCGGTCGGCCGTCTCGCCGGGGCCGGTCTCCCGCAGAATATGCAATGCGTTGCGGATCGGCGCGAGCGGATTGCGGAGCTCATGCGACAGGGTGGCGAGGAATTCGTCCTTGCGGCGGTCGGCCCGGCGGAGCGCCTCCTCCGCCTGCACCCGGTCGGTGATGTCGATGGCGATTCCCCCCAGGAGCCGGGGCCGGCCTTCGGCGTCCCGGATGGGGAACTTGCTCACAATGGAGTGGCGCAGCACGCCCTCGGGATCGCGGAGAAACTCGATGACCTGGATTCCCGTGCCGCCGGCCAGGGCCCGCCGGTCGTTCTCGATGAAGGTGAGGGCGGACTCGGGGGGGAACAGCTCCACATCGTTGCGGCCGGTGATCGCCTCGCGGGTGCCTCCGAAGGCCCGCGCCGCCGCCTCGTTGACGTAGACGTAACAACCCCGGAGGTCCTTGATCCAGGCGAGTCCGGGGAGGTTCTCGGCGAAGCGGGCGAAGCGCTCTTCGCTCTCCTGGAGCAGCACCTCGTTGCGGCGGCGGAGCGTGGCGGCCAGCAGGGGCCGGTCGGTCATGTCCCGCATCGCGGCCGCGTACCCGGTGTGCTGCCCCTTCCGGTCCCGCAGCGGGGTGATGATCAGGTTGACGAGTGAGCGCTCCCCGTCCCGGCTCAGCCGCCAGCTCTCGCCTTCGAAGTAGCCCCAGTGGAGCGCGGTCTCCAGGTGCCTCGCCGGCTCGCCGGCCGCGGCGGCCTCCGCGGAGTAGAGCACCGCCAGGGGTCGACCGATCACCCCGGCGACGTCGAGACCGGTGGCGCGCTCAGCGCCCGGGTTCCAGCTCCGGATGCAGCCCTCGGCATCCAGCACGAACACGGCAAACTCCCGTGCTCCATCTCCGGGCGGTCGGCGGCGTTCCTCGTCTTCCGGAAGGCTCTCCATCAGGCGGCCAAGGGTGCGGCGGGCGTTCCGGTCACGCAGCGGGGCTCCCGGTCGGTGTCACATCCAGTCCTGCATCGCGGTGGTCCGGCGCAACGCGTCGGGATGGCGCCGGAACCAGCTCATGAGGAGCAGCATCTCTTCGATGACTGACGCCGGGAGCGGTCCGGCGGACACATCGTCGCGGGCAAGCTCCGCGGCGACCACGCCCCGGAAGGCCTCGATCTCGATCGGCGTCGCGGGCCAGGGATAACAGGCCCGTACCACTCCGCGCCGGATAAGGTAGGCGCGGTCGTCACCATGGGTGCCGGGGTCACGGTACACGAAGCTCAGCAGCTCGACCGACGCACGAGCCCGGGTGGTGGCGCCGAGCAGCCACTCCAGCGCTTCAAAACGCTCCCGCCACCGCGCCGCTGCTTCGAATTCTCCCCGCTCGGACGCCGCCATCATGCCGTCCACCACCCGGTCCACCGGCGCGATCGCCCTCCCTTCCAGAAAGGCGACCGCGACCGCGAGGCGGTCCCGGTAGCTCCGCTCGGTGACCAGCCCCGCACAGGGTCCGCTGCAGGTTCCGAACTCGTAGCGGGGGCAGGCGGCCTGTCTCGGCAGCTCGAACAGGTCGCCCTGTTCCGCGAAGACGATCGGCATCCGGTCGGCACAGTCCCGGAGCCCGAGGAGGTCGTTGAGAACCCGGATCGCCTCGCTGGTCCGCCCCCGCGAGGGGAGGGGACCGTAATAGCGGACCTGGTCCCGCGAGGGCGCGGCGGTGCTGGCGAGCTTGGGCGCCGGCCCCTCCGCGACCGCCACGAACATCGCGGTCCGGCTCCGGTTCATCTGGACATTGTAGGGCGGGCGCCACTTCCGGATCTCCCGCAGCTCGGCCAGATGGGCGGCGAATTCGCTGGTCGCATACTCCCAGGTCAGATCGCTCGCCGCGTGGAGGATGCGGGCACCCTTGTCGTCGGGATACCGGGCCTGAAAATAGGAGAGCAACCGGGTGCGAAGCTGCCGCGCCTTGCCCACGTAGAGCACCCGGCCTCCGGGGTCGAGCATCCGGTAGATGCCGGGCCGCTTCTCGGCGACCGCGGTGACCCGGCGCCGCAGCCCCTCGAGATCCGCCGCGGGAAGCGGGAGGGACATGCTGCGCGGGGTCATGACTGGCACCGGTGGCAGAACACGGTGATCCGGGCATCGATGGCGTGGGTTCCGGACAGGAGGGTTCCGCAGCGCAGGCAGGGCTCACCGGCCCGGTCATAGACCAGCAGCTCGAGCTGGAACCTCCCGGGCTCGCCGGTGCCGGTGCGGTAGTCCCGCACGGTGCTGCCCTTGGCCCGAATGGCGGCCCGGAGAATCCGCACCAGCTCGCGGCGCAGCGGCGCCACCCGGGCCGAGGGCACTTCGCGGGCCGGCTTGGAGGGATCGATCCCGGCGGCGAACAGGGCTTCCTGGGCGTAGATGTTTCCCACCCCGGCCAGCGATCGCTGATCCATCAGGACTTTCTTCACCGCGGCGCGGGAGCCCTCGAGGATGCGCTGCAGCGCCCGGGCCGTGAAGCCCCGGTCGAGCGGCTCGGGCCCGATGGCCCGGTCGTACCGCTCCCAGCCGGCCTGGTCGAGCCAGAGGAGGGTGCCCAGCCGCCGCACGTCGTGATAGACCAGGGTCCGGCCATTGTCGAGCTCCAGTCGAAGCACGGCGTAGCGGCGCTCCGCGGCGGGGAGCTCGGTGCGGCGAACCTCGAGGTTGCCGGTCATCCCGGGCTGCACCACCAGTCGCTTGCGATCGGTCTCGATCACCGCGTGCTTGGCGCGCCGGGTCACCGAACGAATCCGCGCTCCGGTGAGCCCGGCGAGCAGCGCACGGCGCGACACCCCGCGCAGCACGTCGTCGTGAGAGAGCCGGGCCCCCACAATCCGGCGGCCGACGACGCCGGAGCGGATGTCGCTCACCATGGTTTCGACTTCGGGGAGTTCGGGCAAAGCTAGGGAGTTAGGGAGTTAGGGAGCTAGGGAGCTAGGGTAGGTAAAACTAGCTCCC
>DATCXX010000220.1:0-3518 GCA_036565615.1 Gemmatimonadales bacterium
GGCCAGCCGCTCGGGGGGGCGAAGGCACCTCTTGTCGAACAACATACTATATGCTATGTTGTTCGACAATATCCCCGGAGGCCTCCATGTCGAGCGTCAGAGTCCGCCCCACCCTGGCAGTGCTCCTGGCCGGCGGCGCGAGCCTTCCGCTTGCGGCCGCCCAGCGTCCCGACCCGCCCGACCGGGTGGTCGAGTATCGCGGCGGCCGCTGGTTCAACGGCACCCGCTTTGTCGAGACCACGATGCTGGTCCAGGGGGGGGTGTTTCGAGCCCGCGGAGGTGTGAAGGCCGACTCGGTGGTGGACCTCCGGGGCGGCTATGTGGTTCCCCCGTTCGGCGATGCGCACCAGCACCTGGTCGAGCCGGACCCCCGGCCCATGGTGAGCGCGCACCTCGGCGACGGCATCTTCTATGTGAAGGATCAGAGCAACGCCCCGGTTCTGCGCCGCCTGCTCGACCGGATGCTGAACCAGCCCCGCTCCATCGATTTCATCAGTGCCAACCAGGGCTGGACCTCGCAGGGGGGACACCCCATCGAGGTGATTCGCCGGGTCCCGCCCGAAAGCCCCTTCGCTGCGTACGTGCGGGACAGTCTGGATCCGGGCCTCGTCATGCAGGTGGACAACCCGGCGGACATCGACCGGCGCTGGGCGTATTTCCTGAGCGGCAAGCCGGATTTCGTGAAGATCTACCTGCTCCGTTCCGAGGACTACGCCCGGCTCCGCCAGGATCCCGCCGCCGAAGGCAACCGGGGGATGGATCCTGCGCTGGTGCCGGAGATGGTGCGGCGCGCGCACGCGGCGGGTCTCACGGTGTCGGCCCATGTCTGGACCGCGGCCGACTTCCGCGCCGCGATCCAAGGCGGGGTCGACCAGATCGCCCACGTGCCGGGCGGACGGAGCAGCAACCCGGCGCCGTTCCTGCTGACCGAGGCCGACGCCGCGCTGGCGGCAGCCCGGCACGTCACGGTGGTGACCACGGTCGCGCAGCAGCGCGACAGCGCCATCACCGATCGGCTCCTGGCCTCCCAGCTGGGCCCCAATCTCCGCTTGCTTCGCAAGCACAAGGTCACGCTGCTGCTGGGGAGTGACCTCTTTCCCCAGACGGCGGTGATTGAAGCCGCGGCGCTCCAGCGCTCAGGAATCTTCTCGAATCTCGAGCTGCTCCGGATGTGGAGTGTCACGACGCCGCAGGCGATCTTTCCGCAGCGCAAGCTCGGCGAGCTCAAGCAGGGTTACGAGGCCAGCTTCCTGGTGCTGCGGGGAGATCCGCTCGTCGATTTTGCCGCGACGCGCGCGATCACCCTGCGGGTAAAACGGGGGGTCGTGCTCGGCCCGTGAGGCACCGGGCCTCGATCAGCCCGTCTTTGCCTCATCCCACAGCGCATCCAGCGCTTCCAGCCCGGCCCGATGCATCTCGATCCCCCGCTCGGCCGCCAACCGCTCCACCACCCTGAACCGCTCCGCAAACCGGGCGTTGGCCCGGTCCAGCGCCGGTCCCGGATGCACTCCCACTTTGCGTGCGAGGTTGACGACCGAGAACAGCAGGTCGCCGATTTCGTGCTCCAGCCGCTCCGGGCTGGTCTCCGCCTCCACCTCGGCCAGCTCCTCCCGCACCTTCGCGGCTGGACCCGACGCGTCGGGCCAGTCGAATCCAACCCCGGCAGCCCGCTCCTGGAGCCGGTGGGCCATCAGCAGCTCCGGCAGTGAGGGCGGCAGGCCGTCCAGCACGCCGCCGGTGTGCTCCCGGCGTTTGAGCAGCTCCCACTGCTCCTTCGGCCCCAGATCGAACAGGTGGGGATGCCGCCGCTTCATCTTGGTCTCGAGGTCGGTTGCGACCTCATCGGCGGTGAACTCGCCCTGCTCCTCCGCCAGCACCAGCTGCCAGGCGAGGTGCAGCAGGAGGTCGGCCACCTCGTGGCGGATCGCCGCGGGCTCACCATTGGCGAGCGCGCGGTCGAGCTCATGGACTTCCTCGATCAGGTAGGGCCTCAGGGTCTCGCGGGTCTGGACCCGGTCCCAGGAACAGCGGATTCGCAGGTCCCGGACCATCGCGACCGCGCGTCCAAGCGCTGAATTCTCTTGCATTTAGCCTCCAGGGCCGGTATTCTATCCGGTGCCGTGACCAAGTCAAATCCGCCCGTTTCGGATCGGGCCTGGCTCGAGGTGGATCTCGCGGCGCTCCTTCGCAATGCCCGCCATTTCCAGTCCCTGATCGCCGCGCCGCTCCTCCCCATGGTGAAGGCCAACGGCTACGGTCTGGGCGCTGTCCCGGTTGCCCGCGCCCTCGAACCGTCCGATCCCTGGGGTTACGGCGTCGCCACCCCGGCCGAAGGCGCGGAGCTGCGGCAGGGCGGGATCACCCGTCCCGTCGTGGTCTTCACCCCGCTCTCCCCGGGCGCAATCGACGCGCTGCGCAGCCATCGGCTCATTCCGGTCATCGGCGATCTCGACGCGCTGGACGCCTGGACCGCACAGGATGGCGGCCCCTTCCACGTGGAGATCGACACCGGGCTCTCCCGGGCCGGCTTTCACTGGCGCGACCGCGAGATGCTCTCGGCGCTGGGCACCCGGCTGGCGGCCGCCTCCGGATGGCAGGGGATCTTCACCCATTTTCATTCGGCCGACACCGATCCGGTCGCCACCCGGGAACAGGCCGAGCGATTCGAGTCGGTGCTCGCCGCGCTGCCGGGCCGGCCTCCCCTGGTGCACCTCAGTGCCAGCGCGGGGGCGCAGGGAGGGGCCGAGTACGGCGCCGATCTGGCCCGGCCGGGCATCTTCCTGTACGGCGGCCGGGCAGGGGCCCTCACGCCGGAGCCGGTGGTCCGGCTCTGTGCGCGGGTCATCGCGCTTCGGCGTCTCAGAGCGGGCGACACCGTGAGCTACGGCGCCACGGCGACCGTCGAATCCGACACGACCATCGCGACCCTGGCCATCGGGTACGCCGACGGGGTGCCCCGCACCCTGGCGAGCCTCGGCCTGGTCGAGCTCAACGGCGCCATCCTCCGGATCATGGGCCGGGTGACCATGGACATGCTGATGGTCGACGCAGGCGATGCGCCGGTGCGGCTGGGTGATGCAGGCGTTCTGTTCGGCGGGCGGGTCTCGCTGGACGATCAGGCGGCGCGGGCCGGCACCATCTCCTACGAGCTGCTGACATCGATTTCGCCGCGGGTCGAGCGGCGCTACCGGGGTGTCTCATGAATCCGCATTTCGCTTCGCTGGTCCTCGGGCTCGCCCAACAGGCCGAGTCCGCCATGCAGGGCAACCTGCCTCCCGGCGCCGAGCAGCTGGGCGCCCAGGCCAACGCGCGGCAGATCGCCCAGACGCTGATCGACACCCTCGGGATGCTGGAGACCAAGACCCGGGGCCAGCTCGATCCGGACGAGCAGCAGCTGCTCACCCAGGCGCTCACCTCGCTCCGGATCCGCTACGTGCAGAGCGGGAGCCATTGAGTGGCCCGGCGCGCCGCCATCATCGTGCTGGACGGGCTGGGCATCGGAGCGGCCCACGATGCCG
>DATCXX010000224.1:0-10674 GCA_036565615.1 Gemmatimonadales bacterium
ATGCGGCTGCCGTCGGGAGACCAGCGGGGATCGAGATTGGCCGCACCGTTGGCCACCAGCGCCCTCGAGGTCCCGTCCTGCAGGTCCAGCAGCCAGAGCTCCAGCGCGTCGTTGCGGTAGGAGGTATACACCACCCGGCGCCCATCGGGAGACCAGTCGGGCTGATAGTCGTACCCCGGGCCGTCGGTGAGCTGCACCGCCTCCGTCGTTCCCAGCTTCTGCCGCCAGAGCGAGCCCTGCATCGAGTAGACCAGCTCGGTCCCGTCGGGAGACCAGGCGGCGGCGGACGGGCCGCTGGTCACCTGAGGGAGATACATCTCGCGGTAGTAGTACGGATGCGGCACTTGGATCTGTTTGAGGACGGGATCTCGCTGCGCGTGGAGGCAAGGTGGCAAGGAGGCAAGGAGGAGGCAAAGAGGCAAAGAGGCAAAGAGGCACGGTGTTTTCACATTACCTCCGTGCCACCGTGCCTCCGTGCCCCACTCAGTCGAGGGCATCCAGGCACTCTCCCAGGACCGCCAGCGCCAGGTCGACGTCCTCGTCATCGATCACCAGCGGCGGGGCGAGGCGGAGAGCATTCTTGCCGGCAGCCAGCACCAGCAGGCCCTTGGCGAAGGCCATCTGCTCCACCCGGTGCATCAGCTCGCCGGCCGGCTCCCGGCTCTCCCGGTCGGTGACGAACTCCAGCGCCTGCATCAATCCGATCCCGCGCACCGCGCCGAGACAGGCATGCCGCTCGGCCAGCCCGCGCAACCCGGCGGCGAGGCGCTCGCCCCGCTGCCGGGCGTTGGAGACCAGCTCCCGCTCGACGATATCGAGGGTGGCGAGGGCCGCGGCGCAGCAGACCGGATTGCCGCCGAAGGTGCTGCCATGGGAGCCGTGCTCCCAGGTGCTGATGGATTCCTTGGCCACCAGCGCGCCGATCGGCATCCCGGAACCCAGTCCTTTGGAGGTGACCAGGATGTCGGGCTCCACCCCTTCGTGGTCGCAGGCCCACATCTTCCCGGTCCGGCCCACCCCGCACTGCACCTCGTCCGCCACCATCAGGATCCCGTGACGGTCGCAGAGCTCCCGCACCGCGGTGAGCCACCCGGGGGGCGGGACCACGTAGCCGCCCTCGCCCTGGATCGGCTCCACGAAGACCGCGGCGACATCCTTGGGATCGAGGTGGCGGGCGAACAGGTCCTTCTCGATCACATCCACGCAGTAGATGCCGCAGGAGGGAAACGTCTTGCCGTATTCGCAACGGTAGCAATACCCGTAGGCCACGTGGTGGACATCGGGGAGGAACGGTCCGAAGCCCTGGTGCTGGCGGGCTTTGCTCGAGGTCAGGGAGAGGGCGCCGTAGGTGCGGCCGTGAAAAGCGCCCTTGAACGCCACGAAGCCGGTGCGACCGGTCGCATGGCGAGCCAGCTTCATGGCGCCTTCGATCGCCTCGGTGCCCGAATTGCTGAGGAACACCCGTTTCTTGCTGGTCCCCGGAGCAATCCGGGCCAGCCTTTCGCACAGCGCGGCCATCCCCTCGTAGTAGAAATCGCCGCCGCAGATGTGGAGGAAGCGGGCCGCGGCGTCCTGGATCGCCTTCACCACTTCGGGATGGCTGTACCCGGTGGAGCAGACCGCGATCCCCGCCATGAAATCCAGGAACCGGTTGCCGTCGACGTCCTCGACCATCGCGCCTTCCCCGCGGGCAATGACCAGCGGGTACTCCTTGATGTAGCAGGGCGCGGCGAAGGCTTCGTCGCGGGCGATGATGGCGCGGGCCCGCGGACCCGGGGGAGGAGAGACGATCTGCGGGTATGGTTTCATGTCCGGCTCCTGACTGGTCAACGGTCAACGGTCAACGGTCAACGGGAAGGCATTTCCGTCTCACGTCTCACCTCTCAGCTCTCACCTTGTTCAGCGCGGTGGTCAGGCGTTGCACAATCTCCGCGATCTCGGCATCGCTCACGATGTAGGGGGGGGCGAGCACCACCAGGTCCCCGTCGGTTCCATTGGCCTGCCCGGAGTTGGGCCACACCATGAGTCCCGCCTCCTGCGCCGCGGCGGTCACCCGTTCCGCCACCCGGGCCGAGCGGGGGAAGGGGGCCCGGGTCTCCCGGTCGGCCACGAACTCGATCCCGGCCAGCAGCCCCCGCCCCCGGATGTCGCCGACCATGGGATGGTCCCGAAGCGGCTCCAGCGCCCGGAGCAGCCGTTCTCCCATCACGGCGCAGCGGGCGATCAGTCCGTGCTCCTCAAGGTACCGGATCACGGCCACCCCGGCCGCGCACATCATCGGAATGTGCGAAAAGGTCTGGGCGTGGAGCAGCGCCCCCGCTCCGCCGGCCAGCACATCGGCGATCCGGCGCGGGACCCCTACCGATGCCAGGGGGGCGAAGCCGCCGCTCAGCCCCTTCCCCATCACCTGGATGTCGGGCACCGCGTCGTAGGGCTCCAGCGCCGACCAGGTTCCGGTGCGTCCCGCGCCCACCAGCACCTCGTCGGCAATCCAGAGCACCTCGTGGCGGTCGCAGATCTCCCGCACTGTGCGCCAGTAGTCGGGCCGGGGGATCGACGCGCCGGTGGAGGAGCCGCCCACCGGCTCGGCGATGAAAGCGGCCACCTTGTCCGGCCCGATCGCGAGGAGGGTCTGCTCGAGCACCCGTCCGCTGCACTGCGGGCAGCCGGGGTCCGCGCCCCGGCAGGCACAGCGGTAGGGGTAGGGCGCCGGAATGCGGGGCACTTCGAGCAGCCAGGGGGCGAAGAATTTCTTGTAGTGAGCCCGCGCGCCGGCGGAGAGGGTGAGCAGGGTGTTGCCGTGATAGGCCGGGGCCGCCGCTACGATGACCGCTTTTTCCGGCCGCCCCCGCTCCACCCAGTACTGCCGGGACAGCTTGAGCGCGGCCTCGATCGCGTCCGATCCGCTGGAGAGAAAGTAGAAATGGGACAGGTCTCCCATGGCGAGGCCCGCCATCAGGTCGGCCAGCTCCTCCACCGGCCGGTTGGTGAAGCTGAGCCCGCTGACGTACGACACGGTCCGGATCTGTTCGGCGACCCGGTCCACCACCTCGGGCACACCGTGACCCAGGCACGCCACGTAGGCCCCGCCGCACCCGTCCAGGTACCGGCGGCCCTGGTCGTCGACCAGCCAGCAGCCCGCGCCGCTCACGATGAGCGGATAGTCACGGGTGAGGTTCCGGTAGAGCACGTGGCTGTCGGGATAACGGCGGGGCATGGCAGAAAGCTACCTTACTTGCCATGAAATCCGGGCGGCGGGGGATGGCGGTGGTGGTGCTGCTGGGGACCCTGGCGGGGTGCGGCACCAACCGGCCCGCCGACCTGGTGCTGCTGCAGGGCGCGATTCATCCCAAGGCCGGCGACACCCTCACCGTCGAAGCGCTGGCGGTGCGGGATGGGCTGATCGTGTACGCCGGCTCCTCCGAGGGGGCCCGGGCGTCGATCGGCGAGCGTACCCGGGTCATCGACCTGGCCGGGAAGATGGTCCTCCCCGGGTTCCACGACACCCACATGCATCCGCGCGGTGGAGTGGGCCTCGGCGAACCCCGGCTCGAGGACCTCGAGAGCAGGCAAGCGATCCTCGATTCGGTGCGGAGCTACGCCACACGCCACCCGGAGCTTCCCTGGATCCGGGGGCGAGGCTGGCAGCTTCCGGTATTTCCCGGCGCCAATCCCCGGAAGGAGTGGCTCGACTCGGTCGTCGCCGACCGGCCCGTCTACCTGAGCGCCGCCGACGGCCACTCCGCCTGGGTGAACTCCCGCGCGCTGGCCCTGGCCGGGGTGACCCGGGAGACGCCCGACCCGCCCAACGGCCGGATCGAGCGCGACCCGCGAACCGGAGAGCCCAGCGGCACCCTCCGGGAAAGTGCGGCCGATCTGGTAGCCCGCCACCTGCCCCGGCGCACCAGCCAGGAAATCGAGGCGGGCCTTCGCCGCGCCCTGGCGATGGCCAACGCCTTCGGGATCACCAGCCTCTACGAGGCCGACGCGGATCCCGAGCTGCTGGCCGCATACGCCGCGCTCGACCGCGCCGGCCTGCTCACCGCTCGGGTGAACGCCGCGCTCTCCACCGATCCCCGCGCCGGACCACGCCAGGTGGATTCGCTCCGGGCCTGGCGGGGCCGCTATGCCGGCACCCGATATTTCTTTCCTCGTGCCGCCAAGATTTTCGTGGATGGCGTGATCGAAGCGAAAACCGCGGCCCTGCTTGCCCCCTACGAAGGAAGCCTCGAGCGGGGCGAGCCCAATCTGTCGCCCGGGGCCCTGGATACCCTGGTCGCCACCCTCGACGCCGCGGGATTCCAGGTCCACACCCACGCCATCGGCGACCGGGCGGTGCGGATGTCGCTCGACGCCTTTGCGTTCGCCCGCCGCCACAACGGCCCCCGGGACGCCCGGCCGATGATCGCCCATCTGGAGCTGATCGATTCCGCCGACATCGCCCGCTTCGCGACCCTGGGCGTCGTTCCCAGCTTTCAGCCGCTCTGGGCCTATGCCGACAGCTACATCCGCGACCTCACCGAGCCGGTACTCGGCCCGGCGCGCTCCCGCTGGCTCTACCCGATCGGCTCGGTGAGCCGGGCCGGCGCGCCGCTGGCTGCCGGAAGCGACTGGTCGGTTTCGTCGATGAATCCTCTCCAGGCCATTCAGGTGGCGATCACCCGACGGCCGCCCGATGCCACCACCGGACCGGCCTGGCTGCCGGAGCAACGGGTCAGTCTGGCGACCATGCTCACCGCGTACAGCGAAGGCGGCGCTTGGGCAGCCGGCCAGGAATCCCGGCTCGGAACCCTGGAAGTCGGGAAGGCGGCCGACCTGATCGTGCTGGATCGCAATCTCTACCGGATTCCCCCGGGCGAGATTCATGGGGCGAAAGTGCTGCTCACCCTGCTCGAGGGTCGCGAGGTGTGGCGAGACCCGGCCATGCGGTGACCGGACGCGCTCCCGGCTTGCGAGGCGGAGAGCCGCCCGTGTAGCGTTCAGCAGGTTTGCTGCGAGGATGTGGATGGGATTCCGGTCAATCACGCTTGCGCTGGCGATGGCCTGCCTGGGCGAAGCCAGTCAGGCCCAAGCGCCCAAGCCTGCCAAGCCGTTGCCCGTCATCCGAGGCGAAGTGCAGGACACCTCCGGGGCCGGGCTCGCCGGCGCCCAGGTGGAGATACTCGGCGCCGACCGGTCGGCCACCACCACGGCCCGGGGCGCGTATCGCCTGGAGCAGATCCCGCCGGGCCGCTACTGGGTGATCGCGCGGCGGATCGGATACGCGCCGCTTCGCGCCGCGCTCACCTTCACTGCCGGGGACGACCGGGAAATCGTCTTTCAGCTCGAACCCCTTCCCCACGTGCTTCCGGAAGAGGTCGTCACCGCGGCCGATCTCCGGTGGCAGCAGCGCTATCGCGATTTCCTCTGGCGTTCCCGTTCCGGGCCGGGACGGTTTCTCACCCGCGACGATCTCAAGAAAGACCAGCGCAACTTCCTCGATGAGGTGGTCAGCCGGTACCTGGTGTTCGGGCGTTTCGATCCCTCGGTGAACGCGTTGTCGATCGGCAACAGCCGGGGAGCCGGTTCCGGCCGCACCTGCAGTCCGATGGTGTCTCTCAACGGCAACACCCCGCTCGGAGGGTGGACCCTGGGCGACTTCCACACCGAAGACGTGGAGGCCGTGGAGATCTACAGCTGGTCTCGATCGTTCCCGATCGAGTTTCAGCACTGGCAGGGGCGCTGCGGGCTGGTGGTGGTGTGGACGAGGTAAGACGCAAAGACGCAAAGACACAAAGACGACGCTATATTTCCTCCATGCGTGAATCCATGACTCGACGCGGTCTCATCAAGAGCGCAGTCGCCGCCGCGGCGGGGGCGTTTGCGCTCCCGTCCCTGCTCCGCGCCTCGGCCGGCACGCCGATGATGGTGTACAAGGATCCCAACTGCGGCTGCTGCCATAACTGGGTCGAGATCATGCGGACCGCGGGTTTCGCGGTCTCGGTGCGGGACACCGGCGACATGAACTCGATCAAGGTCCGGTACAAGGTCGGACGGCCGCTCGCCTCCTGCCACACCGCACTCGTGGGGGGCTACGTGGTTGAAGGTCACGTTCCCGCGGACGTCATCCGCAAGCTCCTCGCCGACAAGCCCAAGGTGCTCGGCATCGCGGTCCCCGGGATGCCGATCGGCTCTCCCGGCATGGAGGGCACTCCCAAGCAGGCCTACGAGGTGCTGACCTTCGACGCGGCGGGCAAGACCACGGTGTTCGCAAGGAGGTAACCGCCGGAACACCCGCTCCCGCTATCCGCTATCCGTCACTTCCAGTTGGTGAGAATCTCTTCCCGCGCGAACTTCCGCAGATTCATCCGGAACAGCCCGAAGGCCACCCCCCCGAGGACTACGGCGCCGCCCAGCCCGGCCAGGGGCCACATCATGGCGGGGCGCCCCAGCAGCGCGACCAGAATCAGGCTGAGCGGCACCACGGCCAGTCCGGTGAACTGCATGGCGCCGGGGACGTCGGTGAACCGGGCCGACACCCGGAGCGCCAGGAGCGCCGCCACCACCGACATCGCCGGGGCCAGCAGCAGCAGGGCGACGAGATTCCCCGAAGTCGGGAGGATGATCGTGTCGACCGCCCACCACGAGGCGGCCATCGTCATCAGGCTCCCGGCGACGAACGCCACCCAGGTGATCAGTATGGCCGGAACCACCGACGCGACCAGCTTGGCGAGCAGCAGGTCGCGGTCCCGGATCGGGGTGGCCAGAATCGGCTCCAGGGTGCGCTGCTCCTTCTCCCGCACCAGCGCAAGCGCGGCGGCGCTGGCCGAGAGCACGATGGGCATGAGCAGATAGAACATCGTCAGATCCCGCATCAGCAGCCGGGCCAGGCGCTCCGCCAGGGTGGTACCCCGCAGACTGGTATCCCGGGCCACCGTTTCCATCAGCATGGTGACCGCGGCATCCTGGCCGGTCTGGCCCTGCTGGAGGAGGACGGGAAGCAACGCGAGCAGCAGCAGAGGGAGCAGGATGGCCACCAGGGGCAGCAGCATGTAGGCGGGCCAGACCTGGCGGTTGGAGCGCAGGTCGGAAAGCTCCTTGCGGAGAAACAGCAGCAGCGTGTCCCGCTTCATGCCTCGGCCTCGCCCACCGCGCGCAGGTAGATCTCCTCCAGCGAGGTGCGTTCCGGTGCGACCGCCTGGAGCGCGGCGCCGAGCCGCACCGCTTCCCGCACCACTGCGGGAGTGTCCCGGTCCAGGTCCTCGAGGGTGAGCCGCAGGGTGGTCGAGGCGGCGGGAGCGCTTCGCTCCCCCCGCGATGACTGGACCACCACGCAGCTTCGGACGCCGGGCAGAGCGCCCAGCGGCGCGGCCAGCGCGGTCCCGTCACCGCCGAGCTCCAGGGTGAGGCGGGGTTCTCCGGCGGTGAGCTCGGTCCGCGGTCCGAACACCAGCATCCGGCGGCGCATCACCCCGATCAGGTCGGCGAGCTGCTCCGCTTCCTGGAGATTGTGGGTGCAGAGCAGAATGGTGCGCCCTTCGGCGCGGAACCCGGCGATCAGGCCGCGCACGTCGCGCGCGACCGCCGGATCGAGTCCGGAGGTCGGCTCGTCCAGAAAAATCACCGGCGGCTCGTGCAGCACCGCCCGGATCAGGGCGAGGCGCTGCTTCATCCCCTTGGACCAGGTCGCGAAGGGGCGGTCCCGCGCGTCCCACAGCTCGAGCCGCCGGAGCCACTGCTCGGAGCGGGCGCGAATGGTCGCTTCCTCGAGCCCGTAGAGGCGTCCGAAGAGCTCGAGGTTGGCCCGGCCGCTGATCCGGTCGTAGAAGCCCGGAGTCTCGGTAAGCAATCCCACCCGCGACCGCAGCTCGGCGCCGGCCCGGTCCTCTGCCGGCAGCTCGATGCCCGCGACCCGCGCGGTCCCGCCGGACATCGGGATCAGACCCAGCAGCATCCGGATGGTGGTGGTCTTCCCCGCCCCGTTCGGCCCAAGGATCGCGCAGAGCTTCCCCTCCGGAACCGCAAAGGAAAGATCCGCGACCGCCGGAAGGCCGTTGAAATTGCGGGAGAGGTTTCGAGCTTCGATCATTGCACCAGAGCCTTCAGCCGTCAGCCGTCAGCCATCAGCCGCTGAAGGCTGAAGGCTGAGCGCTGAAGGCTTTCAGAATTGCGTGACAATCGTATACACCCCGAGCGCCGCCATCAGCAGGGCCACCGTGCCCCCCGCGGCGGCCAGCAGCGGCGGATGGCGGTACCCCTGCATCAAGTCGGCCCGGCGGGAGGCCAGCAGCATGGCGCCCAGTCCGATCGGGAGCACGAAGGCGTTGAGCGCGCCCACCGCAATGAGAATGGTGACCGGCCGGCCGATCGCCAGGAAGATCGCGGTCGAGACCACGATGAATCCCACGATCATCGCCGAGGTGCTCCGGGGATCGGCGCGACGCGCCGGCGCCAGCAGGGTCCGCACGAACGAGACCGAGGTATAGGCCGATCCCACCACCGAGGTGATCGCCGCGGCCCACATCACCGCCCCGAAGAGCCGGTAGCCCAGTGCCCCCGCGGCATGCTGGAAGACCGAGGCCGGAGGATTGCCGGGATCGAGCCGGAGTCCCTGGCTGACCACACCGAGGGCCGCGAGGAACAGCACCACCCGCATGAGGCTGGCAATCCCGATGCCCAGGATGGCGGAGCGGGACGCCGAGCCGATCGAGCCCGGGCCCACGATTCCCGCGTCGAGCAGCCGGTGAGCTCCGGCGAAGGTGATGTACCCGCCCACCGTGCCGCCCACGATGGTGACGATGGACAGCGCATCGAGCCGGGTGGGAGCGACGGTGCGGATCAGCGCTTCGCCCAGCGGCGGTGCGGCAGCCACCGCCACGTAGAGAGCCAGCAGCACCATCACCCCGCCCATGAGCTGGGCAAAGCGGTCCATGGCGCGCCCGGCCTCCTTCACCAGAAAGATCCCGATCGCGATGACGGCGGAGAGGGCGGCGCCGAGCCGGGGATCCAGACCGAGCAGGGCGTCGAGCCCCAGGCCGGCGCCGGCCACGTTGCCGATGTTGAAGGCGAGGCCGCCGATCGCCACCAGCACGATGAGCAGCTTGCCCAGTCCGGGCAGCACCCGGTCCGCCAGGGTCTGGGCGGGGAGCCCGGAGGCGACCACCATGCGCCAGACGGTGAGCTGGGCCCCCAGGTCGAAGAGCACGCTCACCAGGATGGCAAAGCCGAAGCTCGCGCCCAGCGCGGCGGTGAACACCACCGTCTGGGTGAGAAACCCCGGCCCGATGGCCGAGGTGGCCATGAGGAACGCCGCCCCCAGCAGAACGCGGAGGCGGCCGCTGTGCTGGCCGTCGGGCGGGATTGTCGTCATGTTTACCGGTTCAATCCGAAATGCAGGTCGCCAAGGCTACCGCCTCCAGGTGTCCTGCGCCAACAGGATCACGCCTCAGGCCCTTCGGAACACGATGAGCGACGCGCTGCAGCGGATTTCGGCCGCCCTGGCCGGCCGGTACCTGATCGAGCGGGAGCTCGGCCGGGGCGGCATGGCCACGGTGTTCCTGGCGGAGGACGTCAGGCACCACCGGGCCGTCGCCATCAAGGTGCTGAGCGACGAGATCTCCGCCGCCATCGGAGCCGAGCGGTTTCTCCGGGAAATCGAGATCGCCGCCTCGCTCACTCATCCCAACATTCTGCCGCTGCTCGATTCGGGTTCGACCGGCGGGAAGGACAGCCGGCCCTATTACGTGATGCCGTTCATCGAGGGAGAGTCGCTCCGCGAGCGGATGTCGCGCGAGGGCCAGCTCCCGGTGGACGAGGCGGTGCGCCTGGGGCGTGAAGTGGCCGATGCCCTGCAGCACGCCCACGATCGCGGGGTGGTCCACCGCGACATCAAACCCGAGAACATCCTGCTGGCGGGCGGCCATGCGATGGTGGCCGACTTCGGCGTGGCGCGCGCGCTGGCCCAACCGGGCGTGAAGGCGATCACCAAGACCGGGATGGCAGTGGGAACTCCGCAGTACATGAGTCCCGAACAGGCGGCGGCGGATCCTTCGGTGGACGGCCGCAGCGACCTATACGCGCTGGGAACCCTGCTGTACGAAATGCTCGCCGGCGCCGTACCCTATCCTGGGCCGACCACCCACGCCATTCTCGCCCGCAAGATGTCGGGGCCGCCGCCGTCTCTCCGGGTGGTGCGGCCCGCGGTGTCCGACGCGCTGGAGCGCGCGGTCTTCAAGTCCATGGAGATCGCGCCGGCGGATCGCTTCAAGTCGGCGCAGGCGTTCAACTCGGCGCTGGAGAGCGCCATCACGCCTCCGCCCATGCCGGCCACCGGGACGGTACCCGCGCAGGCTCCGCGCAGGCCGGTACAAAGGTGGGTTCTGGTGGTGGCCGCGGTCGCAGTGCTCGCGGCCGGAGCCCTGATTTTCCTCCGCCCGAAAGCAGCACCGGTCGCGGTAGACGCGGAAGCCGTGGCCGTTCTGCCATTCCGGGTCGACGGCGCGGACACCTCGGTCGCCCGCTACCGGATCGGCATGCTCGACCTGGTGCACGCCTCGCTCAATGGCGAGGGTGGTCCCCGCGCCATGAGCCCGGCGACGGTGCTCAGCGCCTGGCGGCGGACCGTGAATGCGGAAGGGGAGGACCTGCCCGACGAGCGGGCCCTCGACCTTGCCCGGCGCCTCGGGGCGGGGAGGG
>DATCXX010000240.1:0-8345 GCA_036565615.1 Gemmatimonadales bacterium
ATCCTGCTGGGCATCCTCGCCCTCGGGCTGCTCGCCCCCAGCGGGTCCCTCGCCCGCACTGAGGCGGATCGCGGTCCGGCCCTCTCCCTCCCGGAGATCCCCTCGCCGGGGCCGGCATTGATGTGGACCGGTGCGGCGAGCCCGCCCGCCGAAACCCAACGCAGGTCTCTGGGCGGACTGCTCTCGCTGCTCTCGGGGCTGGCCTGGATCGGATTCGGGGTAGCCGCGGTGTCGATCTTCTCCTCCTTTGCGGCGTCGGCCCGCGAGCGCGCCCGCGATGCCGGAGTACATCGGGCGGTAGGGGCCTCCCTTCGGCAGACTTTCCTGTCCCTCGGGGTCGAGACCGCCGCGCTCACGATGATCGCGCTGCTGCCGGGATTGATGCTGGCAGCCGGGCTGATCCTTGTCGCCCGCCGCGCCTGGCCGGGGCCCTCATCCGCGATGCTCGCTTTCGATCCGGCGACCCTGCTGGCCCTGGGCGGCATCATCGGGCTGGCCGGCCTGGCATCGCTGCGGATGGTATCCTCGAGGGACCTGATCGATCCTCCCGACCAGGAAGTGAGTCTCAAAGTCCCGGCCTATCAGGTGGCAGTGAGTGTCGCGCTGCTGATGGGGGCGGCATCGCTGCTGGGCAGGCCTCCCGGCGGCGACCCGGCTGCAGTCATGCCGCTCGAAACGGCGCAGATGTTCCAGGTGGACTCGGGTACCATGAGCGCGTCCGAGCGGGCGGAGCGTTACGCCTCACTGCTCGGTGCCGTGGCCGCCCTTCCCGGCACCGAGGCGGTCAGCCTGACCAGCGCCGGCGCCGTCCTCGGCCTCGGCACCAGCGATCAGGTCACCACCGAGTGCGGCCGCTGCTACTTCGGGCTGATCCAGATCCGCTGGCCCAACTTTACCGCGCTGGCCCATGCGGTGAGCTCGGATTCGTTCCGGGCCCACGGAATCCGGATCACCTCCGGTCGAGGATTCGAAGCCGCCGACACCAGCGGGGCCCGCCGAGTCGCGGTCGTCAATCACAACCTCGCGATGCGGTACTTCGAGCGCGGCGAGGCGCTGGGGCGGGCTATTTACCTGGGCCCGGGCTGGCCCAAGACTCCCTACACCGTGGTCGGCGTGGTCGAGGACCGGCGCTCCCCGCTGATCGGCGGCGCGGAGCAGCCGCGCGAAACGGTCTACCTGAGTCTGCTGCAGCATCCCCCGGCGAAGGCGGAGCTGATCGTCAGCAGCCGCGGCCCCGACCTGGTCTCGTCGGTTCGGAGACTGGGCCTGCCGGGCGAGCTGACCAGCCTCGGGACCGTTGCCGGGCATCGCGACTCGCAGCGGCGGGCTACCCGGTGGATCGGTGCGGCCCTCGCGGTCTCCGCAATCCTGGTCCTCGCCATGGCGCTGCTGGGCACCATCGCGACCGCCCGGATCTGGGCGGATTCCATCGCCTGGGAGCTCGCGCTCCGGCGGGGGGTCGGCGCTACCCGTCGGAGAATGGCCGGGTTCGTTCTGATCCGGACCGCGGGGGTCTGGATCATGGGCGGAGTCCTCGGGTTCTTTTTCTATGGGGTCGTGGTGGCGCCCGCGCTGGCGCGCGCGATGCCGGGGATCCCCGGAGCGGAGCCGGGCCACCTGCTCCGGGCAGCCGTCCTGCCTCTCCTCCTCGCGCTCCTGGCTGCGATCACGCCCGGCCTGCTGCGATTGACCCATCCTCCGGCCGCCATTCTTCGATAGATTGCGCGGCAGCCCGTTTCCCTGGAGGCGCCATGCGCAAATCGATTCTGGTGCTCGGTACTCTCTGCCTCGGCGGCGCTACGGCGCTGGCGGCGCACGACATGTTCCTCAAGCTTCGGTCCTGGTTTCTTCCCCCCAATACCGAGGTGGTGGTGCCGCTGCTCAACGGCACCTTCACCACCAGCGAAAACTCGATCGACCGGAGCCGGATCGCCGACATCAGCCTGATCACGCCGGAAGGCCGGGCCCGCTTCGACACGACCCGGGTCACCGCGCGGGGCGACAGCACCTTCCTGCGCATCAGCACCGGGGGTGCCGGCACGTCGGTGCTCGGCCTCTCGACCAATCCCAACCGGCTCAAGATCAGCGGCCAGGAATTCACCGCCTACCTGGAGGAGGAAGGGCTCACCGAGGTAATTGCGGCCCGCCGGGAAGCCGGCATCAGCGGCGACTCGGCCAGCGAGCGCTATTCCAAGCATGTGAAGGCCATCGTCCAGGTCGGGAACGACCGGACCGACGGCTACGCCGCGGTGCTGGGGTACCCGGCCGAGATCATTCCGCTGGAGAATCCCTACCTCCAGAAGCCCGGCGGCACCCTCGGGGTTCGGGCCCTGGTCCGCGGGGTCGGAGTCGAAGGGCTGGCCCTCCAGGCCGGCGGCCGCACCCCGGGCGGCGCTCGGCTCCCGGTGCAGCAGCTGCGGACCGGCCCGGGGGGCGAGGTCACCATCAGCATCGCGCGGCGGGGACTCTACTACGTCAAGTTCATCTCGATCGTGAAGCAGGTGGCGGGGGAGACCGACTACGTCTCCAACTGGGCCACCATGACCTTCCAGGTCCGGTGACATCCGGGGGCACGGGGCTCTCCGCGCTCAGTCTGGCGCGCCGGCTCCTCGCCTTCGATACCATCAATCCTCCCGGCAACGAAGCGGCGCCGGCCCGGTTTCTCGGAGGGCTCCTGTCGGCCGCGGGTTACCAGACCCGCTACTTCGATTTTGCTCCCGGCCGCAGCACCCTGCTCGCCACGCTCGGAGGCGGCGGGGGCCGACCCCTCGGCTTCACCGGCCACCTCGACACCGTTCCCCTGGGCAGCGCTGCCTGGACCCACGATCCGTTTGGGGGCGTGGTGGACGATGGCCGGCTCTACGGCCGGGGCACCTCGGACATGAAGGCCGCGGTGGCCGCGATGGTAATCGCCGCGCTTCGACAGGCGGGAACCGGCTCGCGGGGAGCGGGCATCGTGCTGATCATCACCGCGGGAGAAGAAACCTCCTGCGAAGGGGCCCGCCACCTGGCCGCCAGTCTCGACCTGGGCGGAATGGTGGGCGCGCTGGTGGTGGGAGAGCCGACCTCCAATCAACCGGTCATCGCCCACAAGGGGTGCGTGCGATACCGGATGGCCGCGCGGGGCGTGTCCGCCCACGGATCGATGCCCGACCAGGGAATCAACGCGATTCACCGGATCGCCGAGGTGGTGGCGGGGCTTCAGCGCTTCGACTTCCGCACCGCTCCGCATCCGCTGCTGGGTTCCCCGACCCTCAATATCGGGACCATCGCGGGCGGCTCCGGAATCAACCTGGTCGCCGACTCCGCCGAGATCGGCGTGGATGTCAGGCTGATTCCGGGTCAGAACGAGGCGGCGGTGCGAGCCCGGCTCCAGGCTGAGCTGGGCTCCGATGTGTCCATCGAGCGGCTGGAGCAGGCCGATAGCGTGGAGACCGACCGGTCGGATCCCTGGATCCGGCAGGTGTGCGGCATCGCCGAGCGATATCTTGGCCCGGGGCTCGAGCCCGGCGGAGTACCCTACTTTACCGACGCCTCGGTGCTCACTCCCGCGCTGGGCAACCCGCCCACGCTCATCCTCGGTCCCGGCGAGGCCGCGATGGCGCACAAGACCGACGAGTACTGCCTGGTGTCCCGGCTCGACGAATCGGTGGCCATCTACAGCGACATCGCCGCGGCCTGGCGAGGAACCTGACCGATGACGTCAACTCCTGAAGTGGATCAGTACGGCCTGATCGCGGGGCTTTACGACCACGTGGGGCTCTATCGCGACCGGCCCGACCTGGCGTTCTACCTGGATGCGGCACGGGAGGCGGGATCGCCGGTGCTGGAGATCGGCAGCGGCACCGGCCGGGTGCTGATCCCCACCGCGCGGGCCGGCATCGAGATCACCGGACTCGAGCTGTCGCCCAGCATGCTCTCGGTGTGCCGGCAGCGCCTGCTGGCCGAACCCGATCTGGTGCGGGCCCGGGTGGAGCTGGTCGAGGGCGACATGCGCCGGTTCGAGCTGGGCCGGACCTTCAACCTGGTCACGATTCCATTTCGAGCCTTCCAGCACCTGGTTCCGGTGGAGGATCAGCTCGCCTGTCTGGACAGCATCCGCCGGCATCTGGTGCCGGGTGGCACGCTGATCCTGGATCTCTTCAATCCATCGCTGGAGGCACTGCTGCGCCCGGTGGGAGTCGAAGCGGAGGACACTCCCGAGACGCTGCTGCCCGACGGGCGCCGGCTTTCGCGAACCTTTCAAATCACTTCCCAGGATCGCGCGGCCCAGGTCAATCAGGTCGAGCTCATCTATCATGTGATCAACCCGGATGGACGAACCGAGCGGCTGGTCCACGGCTTCGCGATGCGCTACTTGTTCCGCTACGAAGCCGAGCACCTGCTGGTCCGGGCCGGGTTCGAGATCGCGGCGGTGTACAGCGGATACGACAAGAGCCCGTTCGGCGCCACCTACCCGGGAGAGCTGATCCTGGTCGCGCGAAAGGGGACATGACCCGGCTGCAGGCGGGATTCGGCGCGCTGATCCTCGCCCAGGCCGCTCACTCGGTGGAGGAATACCTGGGGCGGCTGTGGGAGTCGTTCCCGCCGGCGCGCGCGGTATCCGGTCTGATTTTCCGGAATCTGGAGCTGGGGTTTCTGGCCTTCAACCTGGCCCTGGTCGGATTCGGCGTCTGGTGCTTCGTGGGGCCGGTCCGAAGGGAATGGCCCTCGGCGGTTCCCCTGGCCTGGGGGTGGGTGGCGATCGAGACCATCAACGGAATCGGTCATCCTCTCTGGTCGCTACGGCAGGGAGGGTACACGCCGGGCGTCGTGACCGCGCCGGTGCTGTTGATCCTCGCCCTCCACCTCGCCCGGCAGCTGCGCCTCCGGCGCTACCAGGCGATGCCGTAGTCCTCCCCGTGGTGACTCGACCCGCCCCACATCGAGCCGTGCTTGCGGTCGAAGAAGATGGCGTTGATCGGGCCCGAGGTTCGCGCTTCGAACTCCAGGACATAACCCTTCCGCCGCAGGTCGGCCCGGATCCAGTCGGGCACCGCGTCGGCCAGCAGCATCCGCCCCGGCCGGGCCTCGTGGGCGCCGAACGAGGTGCGCATCTGGAAGGAGTTCATGTTGGGCGCTTCCACCGCCTGCTGCACCGTCATTCCGAACTCGACCACGTTGAGAAAGAACTGGAGCAGATTCTGGTCCTGGCTGTCGCCGCCCTGCACCGCGAAGGAGAGGAACGGCAGCCCATCCTTGAGCGCCATGGTCGGCGTCAGGGTCACCCGGGGACGCTTGCCCGGCTCCACCACGTTGAAGGGCCCGTCGGACGGGTCGGTGACGAAGCTCTGCATCCGCTGGCTCAGCCCCACGCCGGTCCGCCCGGCGATCACCGCCGGCACCCAGCCCCCGCTCGGAGTGATCGACACCACCCATCCTTCCGCGTCGGCGGTCTCGATGGAGGTGGTCCCCCGGTAAAACTCGTCGTGGAACCGCTCATCGTCGGATGGAGAGGGGATCGGCGCGGCCGGAGCGGCCACCGCGCCGCCCTTCACGTCCCAGCGCGAGAGCATCTCGAGGAAAGGATTGCTGCCGCCTTGGAAGGGATAGGGATCCCCCGGCTTGATGTCGGGATCGTTGCGCTCCCAGTTGATCGAGGCGTAGCGCTGTTTGGCGTATTCCTTCGACAGCAGCCCCTTGACCGGCTCTTCGGGCGCGAAGGCCGGGTCGCCGTAATAGAAATCCCGGTCGGCAAAGGCGAGGCTCATCGCCTGATACACCGTGTGCAGATAGCGGCTGCTGTTGTAGCCCATCGCCTTGAGGTCGGCATTCTCCAGGATGTTGAGGGCCTGGAGCATCGCGGCGCCCTGCTGCCACATGGGGAGCTTGTAGACCTCGATCCCCCGGTAGCTGGTGGAGAGCGGCTCTTCGATCTTCACCTTCCAGCCGGCCAGATCCTCCATGGTGAAGAGGCCGCCTTCCTCCCGTGCCCCGCGCACCAGCTCCTGGGCGATGTCTCCCTTGTAGAACCGTTCGTAGGCCGCGTAGATCGCGTCCTTCCGGCTCTTCCCCGCCTTGAGCGCCTGCTGCTCCGCCTCGACCAGCTTGCGCAGCATGGCCGCGAGATCCGCCTGGCGGAACAGCTCGCCCGGCTCGGGCGCCTCGCGCGCCTCGCCCGGGTGGGTGAGGAACACGGCGCGGGAATACTTCCAGCCGGCGATCCGCTTCTTCTCGGCTTCGATCCGGTCGGCGGTCTGGGCCTCGATCGGATAGCCGTCGGCCAGCTGAATCGCCGGCTCCAGGATTTCCTTGAGCGAGAGCCGGCCGTACTCGGCCAGCATGGTCATCAGACCGCCGGGCGTACCGGGAGTCACCGCCGCCAGGGCGCCGTACTCCGGCGGGTAGCGCATGTTCTTGGACTTGAAGTACGCCGCGGTGGCCCCGGTGGGCGCCACCCCGAGCGCGTTGATGCCGATGACCTTCTTCTGGCCCGGGTGATAGATCAGCGCCTGGGTCTCCCCTCCCCAGGAGAGCACGTCCCACATGGTGGCGACCGAGGCCAGCATGGCGCAGGCGGCGTCCACCGCATTCCCGCCCCTCTGAAAGATCATCGCGCCGGTGGTGGCGCCGAGGGGCTTGCCGGTGATGGCCATCCAGTGGCGCCCGTGGAGCGGTGGCTTGGCGGTGCGCTGGGCCACGCCGGCCTGAGGCAGCAGCAGGCCGAGGGCAAGGAAAAGCGAAGTCAGGCGCATAGTACCTCCACTACGGTTGCGGCTTGGGCACGGCGGCGGCGATCTCCAGTCCCTTGTCGCCCTCTCCGATGCGCCCCATCACGATGTCGGGATCGTGCTCGAAGAACAGCCACCATTCCTCCTCCAGCGCCTCCCGGACCATCTTGCGCTTCGATTCCAGGGTCCGGAGCGGCTCCAGATCGTAGCCCATGATCCAGGGGAGCGGGAGGTGGTGCCGGGTGGGAATGAGGTCCGCCACGTAGAACAGGGTCTCACCCCGGTCGCGGACCTGCACACTCTGGTGATAGGGCACGTGCCCGGGCGTCACCCGCACCGACACCCCGGGCAGCACCTCCAGGTCTCCGTGCAGCAGCTTCCACTTCCCCGCCTCGGCCACCGGCTCGAAGTTGTGGGGGAGATAGGACGCCCGGGTCCGCTCGTTGGGGTGCCGGGCGAAGTCGAGGTCACCCCACTGCACCACGTAGGTGGCGTTGGGAAAGGTGAGCTTGGCCCCGCCCACTGCGACCCCGTTCTTGTCGTGCTCCTCCCAGGTATTGCCCCCCGCGTGATCGAAGTGCAGGTGGGTATTGATGACCCAGCGCACATCGGACGGCGCGAGTCCCGCTTCCGCCAGTGCTGCCTCCAACTGGGTGCGGCCCCCGGGGCCCTGGTTACTCACCCCGTAAATGTCCCGGAACTTGGCGTCCTCCTTGTTGCCGAGCCCGGTGTCGATCAGCACCGGCCCTTCGGGATGTTCGATCAAAAGGCAGCGCATGGCCAGCGGAATGCGGTTGCGGTCGTCCGGGATGATCTTCCGGGACCAGAGCGGCTTGGGCACCACTCCGAACATCGCGCCCCCGTCCAGGCATTGAATGCCGGCCTCGAGCGAATGGCAGCGCAGGCTGCCCAGGGTGAAGCTGTGGATCAGAGCCATGGCGGCTGGTCCCCGGTCATCGGACCCGGCAGGCTGGATCGTTTCTTCCGCCGCGCCCTCCGCGCCCGGGCCCGCTCCAGCATCTCGAGATCGGCGACGGTTCGCACCCCGGCATCCCGCGCCAGGCAGAGCAGCCGCTGGAGCAGCTGGGCGGTGACCAGCGCATCGCCGGCGGCCCGGTGCCGGGCGGGATTCTCGAAGGCGAAGCGCTCGGTCAGCGCCCCGAGGGAGCAGGAGGCGACCCCCTGTACCAGCCTCCGGGCCAGCCGCACGGTGCAGAGCCGCAGCCCGTCGAGCTGCTGATCCCGGGCCCGGCGCATTTCGGCGGAGACGAAGCCCCAGTCGAAGCGGGCGTTGTGGGCGACGAAGATCCGCCCAGACAGGGCCTCGAGCACCTGTCCCGCCACCTCTTCGAACCGCGGCGCGGCGCGCACCATGGCTTCGGTGATGCCGGTCAGGTCGCTGACAACGCCCGGGATTGGCCGGCAGGGATTCACCAGCGACTCGAACACCAGCTCGCGCCGCTCGCCGTGCACCAGCACCACGGCAATCTCGGTGATCCGGTCATACCCCGAGGCGCGCATCCCGGTGGTTTCCACGTCGACCACCGCGAAGGTGCACTCCTCGAGCAGCGGCTGTCCGGTCGCGGCGGCAACCAGGGAAAAGCTCCCATCGGCCAGCCGGCGCACCCTGGGGTC
>DATCXX010000242.1:0-7088 GCA_036565615.1 Gemmatimonadales bacterium
CCGCTCCGGCCGGTGGAAGGACGCCGGCCGCCCACACCAGAGCGAGCGCGATCATTCTGCGTGCACCGGACGGCCCGACGGGGCGCTCCCGCGTCGGCGCGCACCGACCCGGACCCGGGCTCCTTCCATCAGCGAGTAGACCACCGGGACCAGGAACAGGGTCAGCGCGGTCGAGAACAACACCCCGCCGACGATGGCGTATCCCAGGGGGCGGCGGCTCATGGACCCCGCCCCCAGTCCGAGGGCGATCGGGATCGCGCCCATGATCGTGGCCACCGAGGTCATCAGAATCGGCCGGAGCCGGATCCGTCCCGATTCCAGCAGCGCGGCGATGGTGTCCATGCCGCGGGCTCGAAGCTGGTTGGTGTATTCCACCAGCAGAATGGAGTTCTTGGTGACCAGGCCGATCAGCAGGATCATGCCGATCTGGCTGTACAGGTTGATGCTCGACCCCGCAATCCACAGGGTGAAGATGGCGCCGGTCACCGCGAGGGGCACCGCCATCAGCACGGTGAACGGGTGCACCAGCGACTCGAACTGGGAGGCCAGCACCATGAAGACCACCACCAGGGCCAGCAGGAACGCGAAGTAGAGCGAGGTCCCGCTCTCGCTCAGCTCCCGGAGCTCGCCGCCCAGCGCGATGGTCGAGCCGGTGGGGAGCACTTCGGCCGCGATGGCGTTCAGCGAATCGAGCGCCTCGCCCAGGGTAAAGCCGGCCGCAAGCCCGGCCGAGACGTCGGCGGAGCGCACCCGCATGTAGTGATTGAGCTGGCGGGGACCGACCCCTTCCTTGACCGAGGCGAGCTGTTCCAGCTTGATGAGCTCCCCGTCCCTGCCCCGGACCGAGAGGCCGCTCATGTCGGTGGGCGTGGCCCGCTCCTCGGGCGACAGCTGCACCATGACGTAGTACAGCTTGTTGTTGCGGGTGAAGGTGCTGGCCCGCTGTCCCCCCAGCATCGCCTGCATGGTGCTGGCGACGTCGCGGACCGGGACCCCGAGGTCTTCGGCGCGGTCCCGCTCGTAGGACACCGCGAGCTCCGGCTTGTTGACCCGGAGGTCGGTGTCCACGTTGGTGAGCCCCCGCACCTGGCGGGCCCGCTTGAGCATCGCTTCCACTCCCACGAAGAGCGAATCGAAATTCGGATTGCGGATGATGAACCGGACCGGCGAGCCGAAGCCGCCGAAGGCCGGCGGGTTGCTGGCGAAGGCCTGGACCCCGGAGATCTGGGAGAGCTTGGGCCGGAGCTCCTCGATGATGTCCTGCACCGACCGGTCGCGCTCCGACCAGTCGGTGAATCGCACGAAAATCTGGCCCCCGTTCACCCGGCCGCCACCGCCGCCCATCCCGCCGCCCACGGTGCTGGTGTAGTTCGAGATCTCCGGAATATCCGACAGAATCCGTTCCACCTGCCGCTGGTACTCGTCGGTGAAGCCGAGGGTCGAGCCCTCCGGCGCCGTAATCTGGATCTGGATCTGCCCCCGGTCCTCGGGCGGCACGAACTCGCGCTTGAGGCCGAGGAATGCCACGATCGCCGCGGCCACCAGCGCCGCCGAGCCCCCCAGCACCACCAGCCGGTGCCGGAGGGCAAACCCGAGGGCCCGCTCGTAGGCAGTGGCGGTGAACTTGAAGCTCTGCTCCAGGGTCTGGTAGATGGCGCCGTGCCGGGGCGGCACCCGGAGGATCTTGGCGCAGAGCATCGGGGTCAGGGTCAGCGCCACGAATCCGGAGATCGCCACGGCGGCGGCCACCGCGATCCCGAATTCATTGAACAGCCGCCCGGTGCTCCCCTTGAGGAAGGCCAGCGGGGTGAAGACCGCGACCAGCGAAATAGTGGTCGCGATCACCGCGAAGGCGATCTCCCGGGTGCCCTCCACTGCCGCGACCTCGGGCGATTCGCCCAGCTCCTCCTGGTGCCGGAAGGCGTTTTCCAGGACGATGATAGCGTCGTCCACCACGATGCCGATGGCGAGGGTGAGCGCCAGCAGTGTCAGGTTGTTGATCGAGAAGTCGAGGGCGTTCATCACCGCGAAGGTCGCCACGATGGACGCCGGGATGGCGAGCCCGGGGATGATGGTGGCCCGCACGTTCCGCAGGAACAGGAAGATGATCAGCACCACCAGGCCGGCCGCGAGAATCAGGGTCTCTTCGGCTTCCTTGATAGAGCGCTTCACGTAGATGGACTGGTCGTAGCCCAGGCTTGCGGTCACTCCCGGCGGCAGCGCGGCCTGGAGGTCGGGCAGCGCGTTGCGCACCGCGTCGGCCACTTCGACCAGGTTGGACTTGGACTGCCGCACCACCGAGAGCCCGACCGCGGGCCGCCCGTTGAACCGGAAGAGGCTGCGCTCATCCTCGGGGCCCAGCTCGACCTTGGCGATGTCGCCCAGCTTGATGACCTGCCCGTTGCCGGACGCCACCACCATGGCGGCGAACTCCTGCGGCGTCTTGAGCTCGCCCAGGGACCGCACCGAGAACTCCCGCCGGTCCGATTCGATCCGGCCGGCCGGGATTTCCACGTTGCGGGCCTGGATGGCCCGCACCACGTCCTGGACCGTCAGGTTGTGCGCCGACAGGGCGCTCACCGAGAGCCACACCCGCATGGCGTAGCGCCGCTCTCCCCGCACGTCGGCGTTGGCCACCCCGGGCACCGTCTGCAGCGCCGGCTTCAGAATGCGGTCGGCGATCTCGGAGAGCTGCAGCAGGTCGTGCTGGCTCGATTCCAGCCCCACGAAGATGATCGGCCGGGCATCGGCGTCCTGCTTGCTCACCACCGGCTCGTCGATTTCCTGGGGAAGGCGGCCCCGGACCCGGGAGACGATGTCGCGGACATCCTGGGCCGCATCCTCGATGGGGCGGCTCAGATTAAATTCGAGGTTGATCCGGGAGGATTGCTCCGAGCTGTTGCTGGTCATGGTGCGGAGCCCCTCGAGCGAGGCAAGCTGCTCCTCCAGCACGTCGGTCACCGCGGATTCCATCACCGCCGGGTTGGCGCCGCGGAGGGACACCGACACCGACACGATCGGGGGATCCACGTCGGGAAACTCGCGAACCGAGAGCTGGGTGTACCCCAGCACGCCGAACAGCACCAGCGCGCCGCTGATCATGCTGGCGAACACCGGCCGCTGGATCGAGATATCGGAGAGTTTCATGCGCCGAGCTGGCCTCGACAGGGGAAAAAGACGCCGGGAACGGACCGGGGCGCCGTCCCAGAGGTACGCCCCCACTTGCCCGCCCGTTGAGACTTACCGCGAGGCCCCATGAGCGACAAGCTGACCCCCCGCCAGAAGGCCCAACTGGCGGTCCTGGAGACCCTGCCCCCCCGGTTCCAGCAGATGCACCGCCTGATCGAGGAATTCGCCGGGTTGCGGGCCGATGAAACAGTGGTCCGCCGGCTCACCCGGCTGCTGGACGAATCCAAAGCGGCCACCAATGCCGTAGGGTTAACGGCCCTCACCGAAACCATGGGCATCATGGGGATGCTGGCCCGGCGCCGGGGGGGCCACCAGGTAATCGTCCGGGGTCTCCGGGAAGGGCTGGGCAGCCTGAAGATCAACTTTGAAGGGGCCCTGCGGTCGGCGAGTACGGGAGAAGGGGAGGAACCGGCGCCCGATTCCCCCAGGGAAGGCTAGCGTTTCCGGGCGACCAGCTTGTCGATCAGGGGCCCGGACATGAGAACCACCATCCCGTTCACCAGCGCGCCGACCAGGAGGGTGACGAAGGTCAGTGCGAACAGAATCATCCCGGCGCCCAGCGTCGCGAAAACGACCCCAAACAGCTCCATGGTCCCCCCGGCGGTGAGGCGGTATTTTACCCGTCTCCCCGCCGGGGCCGCAACCGCGGGGGCCAAAACGACCCCTTTCACCTCTCCACCGAGGTACTGTATGCGCACCGTGTCATTGCTGTCGCTGACCACCCTGCTCGCCCTGCCCCTGGCCGCCCAACGGCCGGCGTCGGACCCGGACAAGAATGTCGCAGGGACTGGAACGCTCCCGGCCGGCTGGAGCGCCCGGCTGGATCGGGCCACCGACTCGCTCAAGAACCTCAAGTTCGGCCCCATGGGTCCGGGACTGCACGTGACCACCGGCCCCTCGGGCATCTTCTGGCGCGAAACCGACGCCGTGCCGGGTTCCTTCCATACCATCGCGACCTTCACCCAGATGAAGAAGCCGACCCATCCGGAAGCCTTCGGAATCTTTGTCGCGGGCAAGGATATCAACGGGGCGACGGCATCCTACGTCTACCTGATCGTTCGGGGCGACGGGATGTTCTCGATCCGCCATGGCGGGGCCGTGGGCGCAGGGTCCACCAACCTCACCACCGGCGGCAATCGCAACGGCTGGCTGGCCAGTGACGCGGTCGTCAAGGAGGACTCGACCGGCAAGGCCAAGAACACGCTGGAGATCAGCGGCGACGCGGCCAGCAAGAAGCTGACCTTCAAGATCAACGGTAAAGAGGTCGCCCAGATCGATGCGCCCAACGGCGCCGTCGGGGGGCTGGTCGGGCTCCGGGTGAACCACAACCTGGATGTGCACGTCGATGGATTTGCGGTACACAAGATGTAAGACGTGAGAGACGTGAGACGTGAGAGGTGAGAGGTAAGACGTGAGACGTAACTGCACTTCCCTCTCACATCTTACCTCTCACCTCTCACCTCTCACCTCTCACCCGCTTTTGACGCGGGTCCACACCTCGTCCCATAGCGCGCTCGCCCGGCCGAGATCCTGCTGAATCTCGAGCCGGGCGAGGTCGTTTTCGGCCGGATAGGGCACCGGGTTCGGGATCAGCGGCATGGCGGCCCGGTTGGGACTGCCGTAGCCGGTGACCGCGGAGATCTTCGCGGCGATCTCCGGGCGGAGGGTGTAGTCGATGAAGGCATGGGCGGCCCGGGGGTGGGGCGCGGTCGCCGGGATCACCAGCGAATCGATCCACATCGTGCTTCCCTCCTCGGGCAGCACCCAGGCGATCGCGGGCTGCTCCTTCCGGGCCTGGGCCGCGTCGCCGTCCCAGAGCTGCGCCAGCCAGACGTCCCCCGCGATCAGTTGTCCCTTCACCGGCGCCGAGAGGTAGGCCTTGAGATGCTTCCGGGCGGCGGCCGCGTCCCGGCCCGCCTGGGCCAGCTCGGCCGGGTCCACCGAGTTGGCCGAGCGGCCGCGATAGCGGAGGAAGGCTCCCAGCACGTCGCGGGGATCGTCCAGCATGGTCATCTTGCCCGCGAACGTCGCATCGAGAAAGACGCTCCAGCTCCGGGGAGCGTCGGCGATGCGGTCGGTCCGCCAGGCAATCCCGGTCATGCCCCATTGCCAGGGTACCGTGAACCGGTTTTCCGGGTCGTGGGGAAGTCCCCGAAAGACCGGCGCGATGTTTCCCAGGTTGCCGAGATACCGGGTCGAGAGCGGGGCGATCAGTCCGGTCTCGATCAGGGCCGACACGCCGTAGGTGGTGGGAACCACCAGGTCGTACCCCGAGGCTCCGGCCTGGAGCCGGGCGATCAGCTCCTCGCTGCTCTCGAAGGTGTCATAGATCACCCGCACTCCGAATTCCCGCTCGAAACCGGGGATCACCTCGGGAGAGATGTAGTCCGACCAGTTGTAGATGTTGAGCCGGGACTCGAGCGGCCCCAGCTCGGCGCTCCCGGCGGGGGGAGCGTCACTCCGGGTCCGGCAGGAGGCGGCCAGCAGCGCGGCGGTGGTGCCGAGAAACTCCCGGCGGCTGGTCATCGCGCCGGGCGCTCCCGCAGCAGACGGTGGGCCAGGTAGATCAGAACCGAGGTGCCGAGCAGGATGACGGTGCTGATCGCGTTGATGGTCGGCTCCACGTTGCGCCGGGCCATGCCATACACGACCACCGGCAGGGTGGAGGAGCCCGGGCCGGCCACCAGGGAGGTGATGACGTAGTCGTCGAACGACATGGTGAACGCCAGCAGCGCGCCCGCCGCGATTCCGGGCCAGAGCGCGGGCAGGGTCACGGTGCGGAAGGCGGTCAGCTCGTCGGCCCCCAGGGTGAGCGCCGCTTCCGCAAGGCTCCGGTCCATGCCGGCGAGCCGGGCCCGCACCACCACCGCGACAAACGCGATGTTGAAGGCGATGTGGGCGATGCTGATGGTCGTGAGGCCCAGCGGCATCCCCAGCAGCACGAAGAGGAGGAGGAGGGAGATGCCGGTCACCACCTCCGGGGTCACCAGCGGCAGGGTCAGCAGCCCTTCGATGCCGCGCCGGCCCCGGAACCGCCCCCGGGCGAGGCTGAGCGCCAGGAGGGTCCCAAGCGCGGCCGCCGCCACCGTGGAGAGGGTGCCCACGATGAGGCTGGCGCGCAGGCCGCGCCACAGGTCGGAGCGGCCGGCGAGGGCCCGGTACCAGTCCAGCGTGAATCCGGTCCAGCGCACCGAGTAGCGAGAGGCGTTGAAGCTGAACACCACCAGGACCAGCACCGGGAGGTGGAGGAACACATAACCCGCACCGGCAATCAGCAGGACCCACCGGGGCGCCGGTCTCATCGGACGGCTTCCGGTTCTTCGCGGTCCCGGATCCGGAGCGAGAGCCAGACCGCCGCCAGCACGACCGCCATCACCGCGAACGAAGCCGCTGCCCCGAAGGGCCAGTTCCGGGCCGAGGTGAACTGGTTCTGCACCAGGTTGCCGATCATCACCTGCTTGGCCCCGCCCAGGAGATCCGCGGTGAGAAACGACCCCATCGAGGGGACGAACACCAGCAGGATCCCGGCGATCACCCCGGGACCCGAGAGCGGCAGGGCCACCCGGACGAATCTCGCGATCGGCCGGGCCCCCAGCAGCTCGGCGGCCTCGAGCATGGCGGGGTCGAGCTTCTCCAGCGAGGCATAGATCGGCAGGACCATGAGCGGCAGGAAGCCGTACACCAGTCCGGTAAGCACCGCGAAGGGCGTGTACAGCAGGGCCACCGGCGCTTCGATCACCCCGAGGCCGAGCAGGGCGGAGTTGATCAGCCCGGTGTCCCGGAGCAGGAAGATCATGGCGAAGGTGCGGACCAGGAAGCTGGTCCAGAACGGCAGCACCACCAGAAAGAGCAGCAAGGCCCGGCGCTTCCGGCTGGCGGCGATGGCCCAGGCCAGCGGA
>DATCXX010000252.1:0-2490 GCA_036565615.1 Gemmatimonadales bacterium
CGGGCAGCGGGAGCGAATCGGCGGCGTCAGCGACCCGCGCTGTCGGCTTTGACGGGGGCGAGGACATAGACGAGGTAGTCCGCCCGCTTGCGTTCCTCTTTGGAGGGCTCGAGCCGGTCCAGATCGGCGACCGGGACCGCGGTCACCACCAGGACGGCGGCCTTCCCGGCCCGCTGCCGGGCCCGGTCCACGGTGCCGAGCCGGAAATCGCTGTGGAAGGCGCCGTTGTAGTGCACCACCAGGCGGCCCGGAGTCCAGGCCCGCGCCACCGACTCACCCATCGTTTCATCCTTGATGCACTGGGCCTGATAGATCCGGAGCAGGCGGACCGCGGAGGAGTCGGCGCCGCCGGCTCCGGGCTGATGACTGCTCATGTCTCCCATCACCGCGCGGAACTTCTCGAAGTATTCGTCCTCGGGGCAGGCGATGCTGGCCGCGACCCGCCGGCGGACCTCGGGACTCAGGGTATCGAGGGCGGCGAGCCCGCCCCGCGACACCAGGGACGCCAGCGGCCGCGGCACGTTGCTGGCGATCACCGGCCAGCTGCGGGCTCGGGCCAGCTCGACCAGGGGCCGGTAGTCGGCGGCGTAGTTCTTCCAGGGCCGCCCGTCCCGCAGCAGCTCTTCTTCCGTCGCCGAGCCGGCCAGATAGCGGTCCAGCAGGGGCTGCACGTCGCGCTCCCACATCTCCAGCGCGAGCACCACCGAGTCACGCCGCCGCGCGATGCCCTCGAGGATCGCCAGCTCCATGCGATGAGTGGCCGGATCGTTGTGCTGCTCTCCCACGAACACCAGATCGGCGGCGGCCAGGCGCTGTGCCAGGGTCTCGAAATCGATGAATCGCTTCTTGCGGCTGTCGAAGACCCGGTGGGGGGTGTAGTTGGGGGTCAGTGGTGAGGGGTCAGTGGTCAGGGAACTGCCCTGCCGAGGATTCCCGGCTTCCTGGCCAGCCACCGGCGCTGCGCAAACCAGGAGGAGAAGGTGCAAGATGCCGGTCCAGCGGCTCCCCTGAGCCCTGACCGCTGGCCCCTGCCCCCTAGATCGGAAGCTCATCTCGCACCAGCAGCAGTATGGCCGCCTGCGGCACCACCAGGTACCGCTTCTCCTCGAAGCTGATCTCGACCGCGGCCTTGCGGAAGAAAATGGCATGATCGCCTACCCGGGCCTGCATGGGGCGGAAGCGGGGCGTCTTCTCGTCGGCGCGCCAGGGCTCTTCGTCGAACGCCGAGACGTCGGGGAGGGGATCGCCGGGTCCGGTGGCCACGATGAGGCCCTCCTGGACCTGCTGGGTCTCGATCGCGGTGGCGGGGAGGTAGAGCCCGACCTTGGTGCGCTCCTCGCCCTCCTCGGGTTTGATCAGGACGCGGTCGCCCGCGACGAACAGCTTGCGGGACGGAAAACTCACGGCTGGGCCTGGTCGTGCACGGTGACCACCTCGATGACCCGGAGCTTCCGGGTCATGGTAGGAAGCCGGAGACTCACCTCTTCCCCGGGCTTCCGGTCCTTGAGCGCCTGGCCCAGGGGAGAAGCCATCGAGATGTGTCCGGCGTCGATGTCCATCATTTCCGCGAGCACCACGGTATAGGTCTCCTGTGCGCCGCCGGCCACGTCCTCGACCACCACCCGGGAACCGAGGCCCACCCGGCCGCGGGGGGCTTCGGTGTTGGCCAGCTGAGCCAGCTGGGCCAGCCGCTGATGGAGCTGGCCGAGCCGGGCCTGCACCAGCTGCTGCCGCTCCAGCGCGGCCTTGTACTCGGAGTTCTCCCGAAGGTCTCCCATGGCCACCGCCGTGGCGATCGCCTGGGGCAGAATGACGGTCAGCTCCCGACTCAGCTCCTCGATCTCCTTGCCCAGCTTTTCCCGCATTTCCTGAATCATGCCCGCCGGCCGCAATAAAAGAGTTGCCCGGCGAGGGGACGCGCCGGGCGAAAGAAAACCATCGTCTGCCTCAAGATATAGCGTCACGGGGGAATGGGGAACGGGGAACGGGGGAAAGGGCGGGAAAGCAACCCCGGGGGGCGGAATTGCGTAGGTCCCTGAAGTAGTTTTCGCCGCCCAAACCGGAGACCACGTGCCGAAACTCGTCCATGCTCTGCAGCTCCTCGCCCTCCTCGCCGCCCCGGGTGCCCTCGAGGCCCAGGCCGGCTCCCCCGCGGGACCGGTGCCGGTCGCGAACCTCGAGGCCCGGCGCCAGGCCCTCATCGCCGGGGTCGGCACCGGCGTCGCGATCATCCGCGGGGCGGAGGAGCTCTCGGCCGATCCGCCGGCCTCGAAGTATCCCCAGGCCAGTTTCCGGCAGGACAACGACTTCTTTTACCTGACCGGGCTGGAGACGCCGGAATCCTGGCTCATCGTGACCGCGACCGACTCGGGTCGGGGCGCCGTGCACCTGTTCCTCCCGCCCCGCAACCCGCAGACCGAACGGTGGACCGGACCGCAGCTGGGACCCGGGCCCGAAGCGGCGGCGGCGACCGGGATTCCGGTCGCCAAC
>DATCXX010000262.1:0-3427 GCA_036565615.1 Gemmatimonadales bacterium
CGGCCCTCGCCGCCAGCCGGGGCGACGCGGCGGAGGAGGGGCTGCAGCGCGCCAGGGCGGACGCCTTGCGCCGGGAGGTCGCCCTGCTCGACCAGGAGCTCGCCCTGACCACGGTCCGGGCTCCGGCCGCAGGCATGGTGCTGACTCCCAGAGTGGAGGAGCTGGTCGGCTCCTCTCTGGCCGAAGGCGACCAGATGCTCGCCCTGGGCCGCACCGACACCCTCGAGCTGGAGATGGGGGTGGATCAGCGCGACATCCTCCGGGTGCGACCGGGCCAGGAGGTTCGCCTCCGGGTGGACGCCTTGCCGCAGCAGACCTTCGACGGCGGGGTCAGCTCGGTGGCCCAGCTGCCGGTCGGCACCGGGGACGAGGTGCGCTACCCGGTGCGGGCCCTGATCCCGAACCCCGACGGGCTGCTCCGGCCGGAGATGGTGGCTCACGCCCGGATCCTCACCGACCCCGCCTCGACCGCGACCCGGTTGTTGCGCGGACCCTGGCGCTGGCTCCGACTCACCTGGTGGAGACTCTGGTCATGAAACGGGTATTCCTGCTGGGTCTCCTCGCGGGGTGCGGCGGGGCCAAGGACACGTCGCGGGCGCCGGTCGAAACGGCCACGGGCTCTCCCGATCCGGCGACGCTGGTGGTCGCGGACACCTTGACGGTCGAGCTGCCGTTGTCCCTGCCGGCCCAGCTCTACGTGGAGGATGACGCCGTCCTGTACGCCCGATCGGCCGGGATCATCCAGGCCATCCAGGCCGATCTCGGGAGCCGGGTGGCGGCCGGGCAGCTCCTGACGCGGCTCGAGAGCGCCGACCAGGAGATCGCCCTCGCCCAGGCGCGCGAGCGGTATTCCAACGCCAAGGTCCAGGTCGGCCGCCAACGGGAGCTCAAGACCGCGGGGGTGGTCACCCAGGCCGACTCGGAGCGGGTGGAGCTGGAGTACCGGGAGGCCGAGCTCGCCTTGCAGAAGGCGCAGCGGGATTTCGATCTCACCCGGGTAGTGGCGCCGTTTCCGGGCGTCGTCACCAGCCGCACCGCGCGAATCGGCCGGCTGGTGAACCCGGGCGACTCCCTCTTCCGCCTTACCGCGATGGCCCCCGTGCTGGCGGCGGTACGGGTGCCCGAGGGATCGGCGTTCGGGATCCGGGTCGGTGCCCAAGCCGAGGTGACCGGACCCCGTGGCGAGCATGCCGGCGCCCGGGTGATCCGGGCCAGCCCGGCGATCGACCCGGCCAGCGGCACCCGTGAGGTGGTGCTGCAGCTGGTGCGCGGCGACCGCCTCCCGCCCGGCAGCAGCGTCACCGTCCGGATCGGGGCCGAGACCCGGCGGGTCGTCGCGGTGCCGCGGGAGGCGGTAGGGGCGGAAGGGTACGCGCTGGTGTGGGACGCCAACCGCACTACCCTCCGGCAGGTCACCCTGGGTGGCGAGCTCCCCGGGGATCGGGTCGAAGTGGTGAGCGGGATCGCACCCGGCGAGAAGCTGGTCCGGACCGGCCCGTGAGCCTGCCGCGCCTCCGCTCCGATCTCGTTCTGGTGGAGCAGACCTATCGGGGCGAGCTCAGCTACATCGTCAAGGATCCGACCACCCACAAGTACTTCCGTTTCCGCCCGCTGGAGGTCGCCGTCATGCGCGTGCTCCAGCACGCTGCCAGCGGCGCCGACGCGGTCGGTACCCTGGCCGAGGAAGGCATCAAGGTCACCGCGGCGACGGTGTCCAGGTTCGCCGAGAAGCTGAAGAGCATGGGACTCTGCGAGCGCACCCTGCGGGAGCGCTCGGTCCTGCAGATGGAGCGGCTCCGGGCCCAACGCCGGGAGCGCCTGGCCCAGGGGCCCTTTCGGGGCGAGCTCTTCCGCATCCGCTGGTCCATCGGCGATCCGGACAAGTTCATGGACCGGACCATCCCCTATGTTCGCTTCTGCTTCGGCCGGCGGTTCCTCGTGGTGTCGGTGGTCCTCTTCGCGATTCAGGCGATCATCCTCGCGATCAAGTGGCCCGAGTTCACCCGCGCGATCGCAAACCTGCTGACCCTGAATACCACGGCGGGGAGCCTGTTCGTCCTCTGGGTAACCGGATTGGTGATCATCGCCATCCACGAGCTGGCCCACGGCTACACCTGCAAGTATTACGGCGGCCAGGTCCACGAGATCGGGGCCATGCTCTTCTACTTCGAGCCGGCGTTCTTCTGCAATGTGAACGACGCCTGGACCTTTCCCGAGCTTCGGGCGCGGCTCTGGGTGACGGCGGCCGGCTCGTGGGCCCAGATGGTCGTGGCCAGCGTCGCGGCCGTCGTCTGGTGGGCGGCAGCCCCGGACACGCTGCTCTCCGCCATTGCCCTGTCGGCCGTGATCATGGGTGGGATCACCAGCGTGTTCATGAACCTCAACCCGCTGGTGCCGCTGGACGGCTACTACGCGCTCAGCGACTGGCTGGAAGTGCCCAACCTCCGGCAGCGGGCCATGGCCCACCTGAAGTGGACGTTGCAGACCCGGGTGCTGCGACGGGACGTGCCGATGCCGCCGGCCGACGAGCGGGAGGAGCGGATCTTCCTGATCTACGGCGCCCTCGCGGCGGTGTATATCACGTCGGCGCTGCTGATCGTCGCCGGGGTGGTCTATGGTTGGCTGGACCGCTGGCTCGGTGCGGTCGGCGGGGTGTTGTTTCTGATCGCGATCTGGCTGATGGCCCGCGAGAGCGTCGCGACCGTGTTTCGCGGCGCACTCCAGATCTGGCGGGAGCAGCGCGCCAGGGTCACCGGCTTCTGGCGCTCGCGCCGCGCGGCCGCCCTGACGATCGTGGCCGTGGTCGTGGCGCTCGGGTTCGTCATCCGCCGGCCGATCACCGTCACCGGAGGATTCGAGGCGGCCCCCGCGTCGCGCTTCGCGCTGGTGGCCCCGGACTCGGGGGTCGTGTTCGAGCTGCTGGCCTCTGAAGGCGCAGTCGTGGAGCCCGGCGCGCCGGTGGTCCGGATCCGCAATCTCGCACTCGAGCGAGAAGCGGAGGCCGCCTCCCGGGCGGCCGACTCCCTGCTGGCCCGGGAGAGTCAGGCGCGGGCGCGGGGCTCCGAGGGTGAGGTGGCGCGGCTCACGGCGGAACGGGCGGTGGAGTCGGCCCAGTCGAGCGGATTGCGCCGACGGGTGGACGATCTCGTCCTGCGGGCGCCGGTGCGCGCCGTGGTGCTGTCGCCTCGCCCCGACACGCTGGTGGGCCGCAGGGTCGATCTGGGCGATACCCTGCTCATCCTGGGTGGGGCCGACTCGGTCGAGATCCGCGTAGCCCTCGACCGGGCGGGCGCGCCGCTGGTGCGCCCGGGCCAGCCCGCGCGCCTCATCCGGTACGCCGACCCTCACGGCGAGCTCCACGGGACCCTGGTCACGGTGTCCCCGACGGCCCCTGGCGGGGCGGTAGAAGGCCGGGTCCGGCTGCCCG
>DATCXX010000173.1:0-2029 GCA_036565615.1 Gemmatimonadales bacterium
TGTTCGGGGACGACGCCGCGCCCGCGGGCCCCGCGTCGCCGCCAGTGGCCCCGGGGAGCGAGCCCAGCTTCGAGGAGTTCTTCGCGCCCGGGTCGGCGGCCGACGCGGAGCTTCCCCGTCCGCCGGAGCACGATGCCGCGACCGCGGCGTCACAGGTCCCCGAGGATCTGGAGCAGTTCAACGCCTGGCTGCGCGGTCTCAAGCGCTAGATGCGGGTTACGGTTCTCAACGGCCCCAACCTCAACCTCCTCGGAACCCGCGAACCAGCCATCTACGGCACGGCGACGCTCGCGGACATCGAAGCCATGCTTCGCACCGAGGCGGCCCGGCTGGGCGCCTCGCTCCGCTTCCTCCAGACCAATCACGAAGGCACCCTGGTCGACGAGATCCAGGCCCTCCCCGGCACCGCGGACGGACTGATCCTCAACGCCGGGGCCTACTCCCATTCCAGCCTGGCCATCCGTGACGCGCTGCTCGCGGTCGCGGTACCATTCGTGGAAGTGCACCTCACCGATGTCGCCTCCCGCGAGCCGGCCCGACGCCAGCTCCTCTTCGCGGACCTGGCCCTCACGGTCATCACCGGGAAGGGGCCCGAGGGATACCGTCTCGGCCTTCAGGCGCTCTGCCGGCATCTCGGTGCCGGGTGACGCCCGGCCGGACCGGCAGGCGGCGGTGCGCCGCCGCCTCGAGGAGCTCGGCCTGGACGGGCTCCTGGTCTCGTCCCACCCCAACATCCGGTATCTGAGCGGATTCACCGGGTCGGCGGGGCTGCTGCTGGTTTTTTCCGACCGCACCCACCTGCTCACCGACTTCCGTTATCGCGAGCAGGCGCCGGAGGAGACCCGGGGCGCGGCCGAAGTCGGGCTGGAAGGCAGCGACCTGTGGGACCGGCTGCGCAAGACATTGGAGTCCCGGGGCCGGCACCGGCTGGGGTTCGAGCGCGATCACCTCTCGGTGCGGGACGCCGACCGGCTCTCGCGCATGGATGCCGCGGAGCTGATTCCCACCGCCGAGGTGGTGGAATCGGAGCGGGCCATCAAGGATGCCGGGGAAGTCGCCGCGATCCGCGCGGCCGCGGAGCTGGCCCATGGCGCGCTCGCCGAGCTGCTTCCCACCGTCCGGGTGGGCGACAGCGAGCGGGAGATTGCCGCCCGGCTCGAGTTTGCCCTCCGGCGCCGGGGCAGCGAGTGGCATCCCTTTCAGACCATCGTCGCGGCGGGTCCCCGCAGCGCGCTGCCCCACGCCCGCGCCACGTCCCGGCCGGTCGCGCGGGGGGAGTGGCTGCTGCTCGACTTCGGGGCCGAGCTCGACGGATACTGCGCCGACCTCACCCGCACGGTGGTGGTGGGAACCGCCGCCGACGGGCGGCAGCGGGAGATTTACCGTATCGTTGCGGAGGCGCAGCGCGCCGCCATCGCCGGGCTTCGTCCCGGAATGTCGGGGCGGGAAGGGGACGCCCTGGCGCGGGCGGTCATCGAGGCCGCCGGCTACGGCGAGGCATTCGGCCATTCTCTGGGGCACGGACTCGGTCTGGAGGTGCACGAAGCCCCCAGGCTGGCCCGCACCGCCCCCGAGCCGCTCCCGGCGGGAGCCGTAGTCACCGTGGAGCCGGGCATCTATCTTCAAGGCTGGGGCGGGGTGCGGATCGAGGATGATGTCCACCTCACCGCGGACGGCGCCCACTGCCTCACCGATGGGCGAACCGAGCTGCTGGAACTTCACTGATCCATAACCTTCACGTCTCCCCGGCCTTGCCGAGAGCGCATGCATACATGAAACCGGATGAGATGAAGGATCTCGCGCAGCTCATGCAGAAGGTTCCGGGAGTGCGGGGCATCGATTTCAAGGACGTGAAGCGGCTGGTCGAGCTGCTTCAGCAGTCTCCTGAAATCGGATCGATCGAGCTCAAGGGCTGGTTCGGAACCGGGGTGGTGCTCACCCGGACCGGCGCGGCGTTTCCCTTCGCGGCGCCCCCGGCGATGGCGGCGCATCCGGCGGCGGTGCCCGCCGCGGCGCTTCCCCCGGCGGG
>DATCXX010000270.1:0-6135 GCA_036565615.1 Gemmatimonadales bacterium
AGTGGCGCAACCCCGACGATCGGATAGCGGTGGCCGCGAATGAGAAGCCGCTTTCCCAGCACGCCGGAGTCGCCCCCAAACCGGCCCTTCCAGATCTCACTGCTCAGGACAATGCCTGGGTCCGCCACGCCGGGCTCGTCCTCCGCCGCCACGAAGAACCGGCCCAGCGCCGGTCGAACGCCGAGCAGCGGGAAATAGCCCGAGGTGACCAGGGTCCCCTCGGCGCTCCAGGCGTCGGTCCCTTCGCCCACCGGCGCATCGGCCGACGAGTAGGCGGCCATCTCGAGGGCACCGGCAAGGGAGCGCTTAAGCTCGACGAATAGGGGGTAGTTCCCGGCGTTCGAGGTGTTGAGGTGACGGCCGGAGTACGCCCGGGTGAAATAGATGTGCGCCACTCGGTCGGGCTCGACGATCAGCGGGGGAGCCCGGAAGAGCAGCCGGTCGATGATGCCGAACATGGCCGCGTTGGCGCCGATCCCCAACGCCAGCGTCAGGATGACCGCGAAGGCGAACTGCGGCTCCCGCCGAAGGCCGCGAGTGGCCATTCGAAGGTCCTGCCGGAAGGCGTCCCACCAGTCGGCCCGCTCCACCGTCCGCATCACCTTGCCGTCAATCGCCTTGAGCATCTTGCGAACCTCGGCTTCATCCCCGAACTGGCGCCGCGCCGCTGCCAGAGCGTGGTCTCGGGTCATCCCCTCTGCCATGAACTGTTCCACCCGCATGGCGAGGTGAAACCGGACTTCGTCGTCGATGTCCGCCTCGACGTCGGTTTTCCAGAACCGGAGATACCGGCGCCACATGGGCTCGGGCACGGGCTGCGCCTCCTCAGGCCCGGTGGGTGGTGGCCTTGAGCACCCTGCCAACCGCCGCGGCATATGCGCCCCACTCCGCGGTCTCGGCGGAAAGCTGCTTGCGTCCCGCCGGCGTCAGCGCGTAGAACCTTGCCCGGCGGCCCTTGTCGGAGATCCCCCAGCTCGAGGAAATCCAGCCGCGCAACTGCATCCGGTGCAGGGAGGTGTAGAGCGCTCCGTCGAGGACCTGGATCGACCCCGACGTCTCCTCGATCCAGCGTGCGACGGCGTACCCGTGGCGGGGGACCCAGGAAAGCGCCTTCAGGATGAGCACGTCCAGGGTGCCTTGCATCAGTTCCACAGGAGCACCTTGACCCTCAATCGATGATACATCAACATTTGAGGCAAACATCGGCGCCAGACCGGTCGGCGTCAATAGGGAAGTTCCGGGTCAACGACAGAGTCTATTCGGTTGGTCGAGCGGACCGACCCAGATCCTGTGCGGCTTTCGCCACGGCCCGGGTGAGTCCGGAGTCCGCCAGGAAGGTCCAGTCCACCTTCTGATAGGTGACCGTCTGGTCTCCGGCGACATTGAAGAACAGCAGCGAGGCCACCGCGGGATACCGGGTTCGGAGGCCCCTCAGCGCCGAGGTATACCACTCGGTCCGGTCGCCGCCTACCGCCAGGGAACCGAACTCGGCGATCATGATCGGCTTTCCGAATTTCGCCATCTGGGGATACTTGCTGCCGAAGATCTCATCGAAGGTCCACCACCTGGACCACTGGGCGATTGGCCCGAAGTTGAGGACCCCGGTGGCCACCCAGTCCACATAGGCATCCCCGGGGTAGTACTGCTCCCAGTACTCGTAGGCTACGTGGGGCGACCACACCCACAGCACGTTATGGGCTCCCGCGGTTCGAAACCGCTCGACCACCCGCCGCCAGGCGGCGATGTACTCCTCCTTGGTGTTGTTCTGGGGACCCCAGGGGTACCGGTAGGCATCGTTCATCTCATGCCCGAAGCGCACCAGCAGAGGACGGCCGAAGCGGGCCGCCGCCCGGGCCCAGGCATCGATGTAGAAGTCGTAGTCCCCTCGGGCCACCGAACCCATTCCGTGGCTCTCCCGCACGTCGCGCAGCGCGATATGGGGATGCCGGCCGCTCTCGAAATCGGAAAGCCAGGGCTCCCAGGTCACGACGGGAATCGAGCCCAGGTCCGCAATCGCGTTCACCAGGACCAGCGGAAACTGCTGCTCGGGCTTGTCTCCCCAGGCGGTGTAGAACTGAATCAGGGGCAGTGTGGTGCCCAGGGCCCGCTCCAGCCGTTCGACACCCTCGAGGGTCGCTGGAATGCCGTCGTCGTAAGCGCCCAGCAGCAGCTCCTCGGGGCGGCGGAGCAGGGCGGGGTCCTTCCGATAGGGCTCCAGCCAGGCCAGACGGCGGCTCCGTTCGCCTCCGCCAGCGCTGCCCCGAAGCCTGTGCTCCAGCGAGCTCACCGCGCTTCCCATCCGCCCAAGGATGGACGCGAGCGGTCCCTCGGACCGGGCGTTCAACGAGGTGAGCAGCCAGACCCCGCCCGCAAAGCCCGCGAGGGCGGTGACAACCACGGCGATGCGATGGCGCCGTCTCACGAAACGGCTCCCAGCGAATCCGGGTCCACCCGGTCCCAGGGACTTCCGGCAACCGGACTGCGCGCCTGCCAGGCCGCATACAGGGCACCGCCGGAGAGCAGGGTGGGCAGGGTTGCAAAGAACACCATCCCCCAGACCGCCTCACTGCTCAGGACCAGCGCTCCTTCGGCGGTGCGCCAGAGCCGGCGGTAGACCATCCATCCCAGCGTCACGGCGAAGACTCCGATCTGAACCAGCTGGGGCCAGCCCAGCCGGAAAAAGCGCCCCCGCACCGCCTCTTTTGCCGTCGGGACATACGGAATCTCGGCCCGGACGATGGCGAGCACCGTTCCCGCCAGAAAGACCGGCCAGCAGGCCAGCTTGAGCATGGCGCCCCGCCAGTGCAGGCCACGCTCGGTGGCGGGATCCGCCAGCCACCGCTGAACGTAGAAGTAGATCGCCGTACCGACCACGCCCACCGGCGCGGCGTGAATCACGAAATCGGCGAACCGCATCGCCGCGGGCTGGATTCCCGCCCAGAGATAGAGGTAGGGGAACAGGAGGAAAAGCGGCATGGTGATGCCGAAACCGTAGTAGGTGCCGATGGCGAGGTAGGACAGACGCTGGCGCCAGCGCAGTTTTCCGAAGAGCCGTGGCAGCTCGGCGAACACCACCTCGTACACTCCCCGGGACCATTTGAGCTGCTGCCGGTAGAACGAGCCGAGGTCCTCGGGCACCAGGCCGCGACTCAGGATCTCGGGGAGATACACCGATCGCCAGCCGGCGGCGTGGACCCGGATGGCGGTGACCAGATCTTCGGCCAGGCCGAGGCCGTGTCCTCCGATGCTCGCCAGGGCCGTGCGCCGGAAGGTGCAGTTGGCACCGATGGCCACTGCGGCACCGTGCCCCTGCAGCCCCATCTGTCCCGGTCCGTAGAAGGCATAGGTCTGTTCGGCGGCTCCCCGGGCGGTGAAGCTCCGGTGCTGGTTGTAGTACCCCTGGGCGACCTGCACGTAGCCGACATCCGGGTCGTCGAAGTGTCCCAGCACCCGGTCCAGGATTCCGGGAAAGGGGAGGTGATCCGGATCGAGCACCAGGATGTAGTCTTCGCTGGTGAGCTCGAGGGCCCGGTTGATCTTGCCGGCCTTGGCTCCAGGGATGCCCGGCAGATCCAGCCAGGTGGCGCCGTGGCGGGCCGCGACCTCTCGGAAACGGGGGTCGCCGGTGTCGTCGAGCAGATAAGTCCGGTGGGGATAGCGAACCCGCGCGCAGGCCGCGAGGGTCTTTTCAAACATGGCCAGCGGCTCACCGGGAGAGCTGGTGGTGAAGATCGCGACCGGGAGTCCCGATGGCGCGGCGCGGTCGGCGGGGCGGGTGATGGCCGCGTAGTTGATCCATCCCAGCACGATGCGGGTTATGGCGTACCAGAACGCCAGAGACAGGGCGAGGTAGAGGACCGGCTGTCCCACATGCGACGGGCGGAACCACCAGTCGGCCAGCCGGATCACGCTGATCGCGCCCGCTCCGCACAGCGCGCTGAGCAGCAGGCGATGGCGGAGTCTGACCTCGCGAGCCTGGCGAGGGCGCCAGAACCCGGCGGTCTCCGCCATCAGAAACGATCCACCCGCCTCGCGGCGGCGGTGGAGAAGCGGTAGGACAGTCCGATCGACCCGGCCGAAGCGGAGTAGAACGCGGTTTCCTGGTGCTCTGCCTGCCCCCGGACCCACCATCCCTTCCCGACATCCTGCGCGATGCCCAGCTTGGCGTTCCAGGGAGAGAAGTCTCGCCGGAAAGTCCCGGGCTGGACGACGGGAGGCGGTCCTGAAGTGGTAAACCCGGTCGCCAGCTCGTGCGCGCTGAGCGGCCAGGCGCCGTTTCCGGAGATCGTGGTTCCCCGGCCCCCATGGATCGTGAGGTTCCCGATCAGCGAGTGGATGACGAGGTCGTCGGGGGTGTAGTAGGGCACGTAGCGTCCCGACGGACCGGATCCCGGGGTTCCCGGCGAATGGGGTTGGAGAGGCACGAAGCGGCTTTCCCTGGTGTCCTGGGCGCTGAAGGCGTAGCCCAGGGCGAGCGAATAGGCAGGACGCCGCAGCACCGGAGCCAGCAGCCACGCGTAACCCGATGTCTGGGTATTCCCGTCCTGGTATCGCAGCCTTCCCAGCGCCGCTTCCGCCAGCCAGCCGGAAGGATGGTCGAGGCCCACAAACGCCGTCAGCTCTCGCACCCTGACAGGGATGCTGAGACTTGCCACGGTCTGGACATAGGGCCGCCGCTCCACCCGTCCCCCGATCGACAGATGACTCGGCAGCCGGATCCGGCCCTGGAGTTTGCCGGTCCACTCACCGCCTGGATCGCCGAATGAGCGGTGGATCCGTCCTCCCGAAAGCTCGGTCTCCAGCCGCAGTCGGGGGGCATATCCTTTCAGGGAGATTTCTCCGCTCTGCACCGAGCGGGAGAGGGAATCCGCGGAACGGTACCAGTCGCTCCGGGCCCGCAATTCCACCGATACCAGCGGGGTGATGAACACACCGGCATGGAGGGTCGGGGCGATCCGGTCGAGGGTCTGGTCGTCGTGGGCGGCCTCGAAGCCCACTCCTCCCCACGGCGCGGTGATCATTGCGATCTCTCGCCACTGGCGCCTGGCGTCGATGGAGCTGGAGTCGGTCCTGAGTGCCGCCTGAAAATGGCGAGCCGCGGCGGTGAGACGGCCCTCCCAATAGTCGAGGGTACCGAGGAGGGTGAGAGCCCGTGCGGCGGCGGGGGGCCGATCCAGCAGGGGCTCGAGGAGGGACCGCGCGGCGCGGTCCTCGCGGGTCTCGACCAGCATGCGCGCGTACTCGAGCCGGAGGTCGATATCGGTGTCATGCCGGCTGAGCGCCGTATCGTATACGGCCCGGGCCTGCTCGAAATCCCTGAGCCAGTACAGCGTCTGGGCGAGAAGGCGAATGGCCTGCGGATCGGACGGGCGCTCGGCGAGGCGATTCCGGAGGAGCCGGACTGCCCCGGCCAGGTCGCCGGCATTCCGCAACTCGACGGCGGCCTGAACCGGATCGGCTGGAGACGTCTGCCCGAAGGCCGCCCCGGCATGGGCGCCCGCGATCAGGACTAAAAACCAGCAAACCTGCCCCAGCCTGGGCCTCACCATGGGGACGTCCTTTCTCGGGGCAGAAGGAGCAGGTCACATGCCAGCGGGGTCTTCGGAGGGCCGGAGGGCCACCCCGTTGACCGTTGACCGTTGACCATTGACCCTTCACCGATGCCCCCCGCCCCCCGCCGGATCCTGCTGGCCGACTGCGACGCCATGTTCGTGGCGGTGGCCCGCCTGGTGGATCCCGAGGGTGCCGGGAAGGCCCGCCTGCTGGTGGTCGGCGGCCGCGCCAACAGCCGAGGGGTGGTGTGCTCCGCTTCCTATGAGGCCCGGGCGTTCGGACTCCGCGCCGGGATGCCCATCTCCCGCGCGGCGCGGCTCTGTCCCGGCGCGACCTTCGTCCCGGTGCCCGGCAAGGCCTGCGGGGTGAAGCACCGGGAGATCCGCTCGGTGCTGGAGACCTGGGCGCCGGTGGTCGAAGCCGCCAGCATCGACGAGTTCTACCTGGATCTCTCCGGCACCGAAGCGGTCTACCATGGCGAACCCCTCGCCGAGACGGCACGCCGGCTCCGTGAGGATGTCCTGGCTCGTACCGGGATGACCCTTTCGATTGGCGGTGGCACCAACCGGCTGGTGGCCAAGC
>DATCXX010000280.1:0-3153 GCA_036565615.1 Gemmatimonadales bacterium
CTTGTTGATGTCCTCGACCACGATGTCCCAAGGCTCCCGCCCCAGCGCCCGCCGCACCGCCTTCCGCCCCAGCAGGGCAAAGCTGTTGCGGCCGCCGTGGCGCTCCACCGATATGCCCCGCACCAGCGCCCTGGGCTCGGCCCCGGGCCATCCCGAGCACACCAGATGCACCCGGTGGCCGCCGCCGGCGAGCCGGCCGAACAATTCGAACAGGTGGAGCTCGGCTCCACCGGCGTGGGGATTCTCGAGGTCCTGCCAGTTGACCAGGAGGATGTTCACAGCCGGCCCAGGCTCCGGGCGACGTTGTCGAGCACGCCGTTGACGAAGCCGGCGGTCTGGGAGCCGCCGAACCGGTGGGCCAGCCAGAGCGCCTCGTCGATGGCCACCTTGGGCGGCACTGCTCCCGAGAGCAGCTCGAACACCCCGAGCCGGAGGATGTTGCGGTCCACCACCGCCAGCCGCTCCAGCCGCCAGTTGTCGGAAGCACGCGCCAGGGCCCGGTCGATTTCTTCCCGCCGCTCGATGACCCCGGCGGCGAGCCGGACCGCCTCGACCATGATGGAGGACGTCGAACCGGTGATCCGTCCCACCCCGGGGGTGAGGGTTTCCACCGGCGAGCGGCCGTCGATCTCCCAGGCGTAGAGCAGCTGGAGCCCGCGCGCCCGGGCGCGGGTTTCCGCTCTAAGCATCCTGACCGCCCACCCGGCGAAGCACGTCCGCGGTGCGGATGGCAGCCTCGGCTGCCTCGTGGCCCTTGTTGCCGGCGGCGCCGCCCGCACGCGCGGTGGCCTGTTCCACGGTCTCCACGGTGAGGAGACCGAATCCCACCGGGAGGCCCAGCGCCGACGCCAGGGTTCCCGCGGCGCGAGCGGCCTCGCCGGCCACGTAGTCGAAGTGGGGAGTTTCGCCCCGGATGACCACGCCCAGCGCCACCAGCGCAGCGTAGCGCCCGCTCCGGGCCAGCACGGTGAGCGCGCTCCCCAGCTCGAACGCGCCCGGCACCCAGACCACGTCCACGTCGTCCGGCGCGACGCCCGCTTCCCGGCAGCAGTCCCGGGCGCCCTCGAGCAAGCGAATCGTGATCCGCTCGTGATAGCGGCTCACCACGATCCCGATCCGGCCGACCGGGGCGAGTTGACCTGAGAATTCGGCCACGGTGCGCTCAGTAGGTGAAGAGGTGGCCGAGCTTGTCGCGTTTGGCGTCGAGATAAGTGCGATTGTGCGTCGTGGGATCCACCGGCAGCGCCACCCGTTCCACGATGGTGAGTCCGTAGGCGTCGAGCCCGATGACCTTCATGGGATTGTTGGTCATGAGCCGGATGGTGGAGAGCCCCAGGTCGCGGAGGATCTGGGCCCCGATGCCGTAGTTCCGGAGATCGGGCGCGAAGCCCAGCCGGACGTTGGCTTCGACCGTGTCGTTGCCCTGGTCCTGGAGCTCGTAGGCCCGGAGCTTGTTGAGCAGTCCGATCCCCCGCCCTTCCTGGTCGAGGTACACCACCACGCCACGTCCCTCCCCGGAAATCAGTTTCATCGCCGCGTGCAGCTGGGGGCCGCAGTCGCAGCGCAGGGAGTGGAACACGTCGCCGGTGAGGCACTTGGAATGCATCCGCACCAGCACGTTCCCGGCACCGTCGACCTCGCCCTGCACCAGGGCGACGTGCTCCGCCTCGTCCACGTCGTTCCGGTAGCCGAGCACCTTGAAGTCTCCGAAGGCGGTCGGCAGCACCGCTTCCGCCACCCGGTGGACCAGTCGCTCGGTGCGGAGCCGGTAGGCCACCAGCTGCGCCACGGTCACGAAGGTGAGCCCGTGCCGCTCGGCGAACCGGTGCAGCTCGGGGACCCGGGCCATCGACCCGTCGGCGTTCATGATCTCGCAGAGCACCCCCGCAGGATTGAGTCCGGCCAGCCGGGCGAGATCCACCGCCGCCTCGGTGTGTCCGACCCGCTGCAGCACGCCGCCGGGCCGGGCCCGGAGCGGGGGGATGTGCCCCGGGCGGCGCAGATCGCCGGGCCGGGTCTCCGGATTGATGGCGACGTGAATCGTGGTGGAGCGGTCCGCCGCGGAGATGCCGGTGCTCACCCCGAAGCGCCGGTCGGCGTCGATGGTGACGGTGAACGCGGTGCCGTGCTCGTCGGTGTTGCGGCCGGCCTGCTGATACAGCTCGAGCTGCTCGCAGCGCTCGGGCGTGAGCGCCAGACAGAGCAGCCCCCGCCCGTGCAGGGTCATGAAGTTGACCAGGTCGGGCGTCACCAGCTCGGCGGCGCACACCAGATCGCCCTCGTGCTCCCGGTCCTCGTCGTCGGCCACCACGATGAGCTTGCCGTTGCGGAGGTCGGAAATTGCTTGATCTATCGTTCCGAAAGACATATTCGGTGAGGGGCTAGGGAGTTAGGGAGTTAGGGAGTTAGGGGAGCCAGGGAAAGCCCCCAACTCCCTAGCTCCCTAACTCCCTAGCTCCCTAGCTCCCTAGCTCCCTAGCTCCCTTAAGAAGTCCCGCCACGTACTTCCCAATCACATCAGCCTCGAGGTGGACCCTCGCCCCAACCCCTAACGCCGACAGCGTCGTCACCGCCAGGGTGTGGGGAATCAGCGACACCTGAATGATACCCGGTCGGGGCAGCGCGTTGATGGTGAGGCTGACGCCGTCCACCGTGATCGATCCCAGCGGGATGCTGGCCCGGGTGACGGCCAGCGGCGCGCGAATGTCCACCAGCCGTGCTCCGCTCCGGTTCCGCAGGGCCACCACGGTTCCGACCCCATCCACGTGACCCTGCACCAGGTGGCCGCCCAGGGGGTCTCCGGCCCGGAGGGCGCGCTCCAGATTGACGGCGTCACCCGCCCGCACCTCGCCGAACCGGGTCCGCCTGAGCGTGGTCGCCACCAGCCGGACCTCGAACCAGCCGCGTCCCTTGCCGCTCACCGTGAGACAGGCTCCGGCGACCGCGATGCTTTCCCCGATCACCAGCCGGCGGTACCCGGTGGCGATCCGGAGCCGGCGTCCGCCTCCCTCGCGTTCCACGGCGCGAAGGACCCCGACGTCGGTCACCAGCCCGGTGAACATGGAACCCGGTCGAGGACCAGCAGGGTATCGGCTCCAAGCGGCCGCCGCTCCACCACGTCCCACCGGCGGGCAGTCTCCAGGTCTCCGCCGG
>DATCXX010000294.1:0-14506 GCA_036565615.1 Gemmatimonadales bacterium
CCTCCGATCCGAGCAGCGGGAGGAAGCCGTGGGTGGCCGCCGAGCTGAGCAGCTCGAGCCGGCCGGCCGCGGCGTGGCCCCGCAGCGCACCGATGAGATCGCCGCCGCAATGCTCGAACAGCCGGAGCAGCCGGCGATAGCGCTCCCGCCAGTAGCCGGCCAGCGGGACCAGGTGCTGGTCGGGGCCGGCCGCGAATGCGGTCTCGGCTTCGTCGCAGGCTTCCAGCCGCTGGGTGAAGAATGCGGCGAGCTCGCTCCCGAACGAAGGATGGGCCAGCTGATTGGCCAGGATGGGCGTGATGCCCAGGGTGACCGGCGCGGGGACTTCTTCCGCCGCCAGCAGGTCGAGCGCCTCGATGAGCGGGAGGTAGGTGTCCACCGCCGCCTCGGCCAGCCAGTCGCTCCCGTGGGGCCAGCGGCCGTGGTTGAGCACGTAGGGAAGGTGGCTGTGGAGGGTGAGGATGAAGTCCATCACGGGGCGATGGCTCTCCGGTACACCTCGAGGTATCGCTCCACCGAGCGCTCCCAGCCCCAGTCCTGCCGCATCGCGTTGCGCTGCATTCTGGCCCACTCGGCGGCATTGGCATAGCAGTCGAGGCCGCGGAGCGCGGCGCCCAGGAGCGGCTCGGCGTGGTACGGCTCGAACACGAAGCCGGTGGCGCCGTCGGAGACCGTGTCGGCCAGTCCGCCGACCCGCCGCACCACCGGAATCGCGCCGTATCGCTGGGCCCGCATCTGGGTCAGACCGCAGGGCTCGTACTGGCAGGGCATCAGGAGGAAGTCGGCCCCCGAGATGAGCAAATGCTCCAGCCGGTCGGTGAAGTTGGTATTCACCGCGATCCGGTCGGGATAGCGTGCCGCCAGCGCGGTGAGCGCGTTCTCGAAACGGGCTTCACCGGCCCCGATGAAGACGAACTGCGCGTCCAGCGAAAACAGCGCCGGACTCTCCAGGATCAGGTCGAGCCCCTTCTGGGTCACCAGCCGGGCGGCCATCGAGAACAGCGGCACCTTGGGCGCAACGGTGAGCCCGAACACCTGTTGGACCATCGCCTTGCAGACCGCTTTCCCGGCCGGCGCATCCATGGTGAAATTCTCCGGCACCTGGGGATCGGTCGCCGGATTCCAGGTCTGCTGGTCGATTCCGTTCAGGATGCCGGAGAATCTGCGGCCCAGCCAGGTGAACACTTCCTGAAGGCCGAATCCACCGCCCGGTGTGCGAAGCTCCCGCACGTGATTCGGGCTCACCGTGACGACCTGATCGGCGGCGACCAGACCGCCCTTGAGCAGGTTGACCTTGCCGTACCATTCGAGGTGCTGCCAGTCGAACAGCTCCCACGGCAGGCCCAGCTCTTCCATGACCGCGGGTGGATAGTGGCCCTGATACCCGGCGTTGTGGACCGAGAGGACCGAGCGGATCCCGGCGTACCGGGGGAGGCCGGCGCACCGGGTGCGCAAGTACACCAGCGCGAGCGCGGCGTGCCAGTCGTGGGCGTGCAGCACCAGGGGACCCTCGGCCACCCGGGGAAGCGCCTCCAGCACCGCCAGCGCGAAGCAGGCGTAGCGCAGGTGATTGTCGGGGTAATCGCCCCGGGCGTCGCCGTAGAGCCGCTCCCGGTCGAAATAGCCGTCCTGCTCGATGAAGTAGAGCTGGGTTCCTTCCCGTCCCTCGGCCTGGCGCTGGACCCGCACCTCCACCTCGGTCCGGCCCATCCGCACCATGAAGGGCTCGCCGATCTGGGTGAGCGGGCCGGCGGCGGCGCGGGCGGACCGATAGAGCGGGAGGAAGCCCAGGCTTCGGACTCCCCCGGCGGACTGGAACCTGGCGAGATTGGCGACCGCTTCGGCGAGCCCTCCGCTTCGGGCGTACGGGTAATACTCGGCGGCGAGGTGCGCGATCGTTACCGGGGTGCCGTTCCGGGTGTGGAGGGCGGAGTGGGGATACAGCTCCCGGGAGGGAGCCCGGCGCTCACGCATGGCCCGCGCCTCGCGGCGGGTCGTCGGTGAGCGGATCGCCGCGCATCGCCGGCACGTAGTATCGGTCGGTGTATTCCAGCAGCATCCGGCGCGCCGTGAAACGGCTTCCGGCTACCCGGATCGCATTGCGCATCTTGTCGGTCCACCCCTGCGGCACCCCGGCGCCGTCGGTCGAATAATACAGGGGAATGACCTCCTCCTCGAGCACCCGGTACAGCTCCTCGGCGTCGTGAGCGTCCTGCACCTCGAGATCCTCGGTGTCGGGTGCCAGGGGAATCGTCCACCCGTTGGTTCCGTCGTACCCCTCTTCCCACCATCCGTCAATGGTGCCGAGCTGGGGCACCCCGTTGAGCGCCGCCTTCATCCCGCTGGTGCCGCAGGCTTCCAGCGGCACCCGGGGCAGGTTCATCCACAGATCGACGCCCTGCACCAGCACGTGGGCGAGGTGCATGTCGTAATCCTCCAGGAACGCGATCCTGCCCTGGAAGAACGGATTGTGGGCCCAGCTGTACACCTCCTGGAGAATCTGCTTCCCCGGGTTGTCGGCCGGGTGCGCCTTGCCGGCAAAAATGATCTGCACCGGCCGCCGCTTGTCGCACAGCAGCCGCTTGAGCCGTTCCTCGTCCCGGAAGAGCAGAGACGCCCGCTTGTAGGTTGCGAACCGCCGGGCGAACCCGATGGTCAGCGCGTAGGGGTGCAGCAGGGTGCCGGCCGCCACCACCTGGCTGGCCTCGGTCCATTCGTCCGCGAAGCGGCGCCGGGCCTCTTCCCGGATGAATCCCATCAGGGTGCCCTTCACTTCCTGGTGGACCGCCCAGATCGCGCCGGGATCGAGGTGCTGGAGCTGGTCCCAGAGACCCGGGTCATCCAGCCGGGCGCCCCAGTCGGGACCGAAGTGGCGGTCGAGCAGCTTCATGACCGGGTTGGCCATCCAGGTGGCCAGATGCACCCCGTTGGTGATCGCCCCGATCGGCACCGAGTCCTGGGAGCGCCCCGGCCAGAGGTCGTGCCAGATCTCCCGGGACACCTGGCCATGGCGCTGCGATACCCCGTTGACCCGGGCCGAGAGATTGAGGGCCAGCACCGTCATCTGGAAGCGCTGGTCGGGGCGGCCGGGGTGGAGTCCCAGTGCCACCACCTGCTCGGGGGTCGCGCCCATCTCCTCCCAGATCGGACCGGTGCACTGAAGCAGCTGCTCCGGATCGAAGGCATCGTGTCCGGCGGGCACCGGAGTGTGGGTGGTGAAGACCGTGTTGCAGCGGACCTCGGTGAGCGCCTCGGCCCAGGACATCCCGCCCGCGGTGAGCTCCCGCAACCGCTCCAGCATCATGAACGCCGCGTGGCCCTCGTTGGCGTGCCACACCCCGGGATCGACCCCCACCGCTCGCAGGACCCGGACCCCGGCGACTCCGAGCAGCCACTCCTGCCGGAGCCGGAGATCGGGTCCGCCCCCGTAGAGCTTGTTGAGCAGGGTGCGGTCCTCGGGATGGTTCTCTTCCAGGTTGGTGTCGAGCAGGTAGAGCGGCACCCGGCCGGCCCGGAGCGACCAGACCCGGACATGGACCGGTCGGCCGAAGGTCTGCACCACCGCCAGCCACTCCTCGTTGCCGGGGCCGCGCAGCTCGACCAGCGGGGTGAGCGAGGGATCCACGTGGTCGTCGCTGTCCTCCTGCCACCCGTCACCGCGGAGCCGCTGGTCGAAGTAGCCCTTCATGTAGCTGAGCCCGACGCCCACCAGGGGTACGCCGAGGTCCGACGCGGTCTTGCAGTGGTCGCCGGCCAGGACGCCCAGGCCGCCGCTGTAGATCGGCACCGAGTTGTGGAGCCCGAACTCGGCGCAGAAGTAGGCCACCGGACGCTGGAGCAGCTCGGGATGGCGACGGGAGAACCAGGTGCGCTCCGATTGCTGATCGGTGGCGAACCATTCCATCACCCGGTCGTACAGCTGCACGAACGCCGGGTCTTTGGCGAGCTGGGTCAGCCGCGAGTGGGGGATCTCCCGCAGCAGCTCGATCGCGTTGTGGCGCACCCGGCGCCAGGTGGGAGGATCGATGGAGCGGAACAGCTCGCGGGCTTCGCGGTTCCAGCTCCAGGAGAGATTGGTCGAGAGGGCAGTCAGCCCTTCCAGGCGCGGCGGGAGCACCACGGCCGGGGCGCGGCGAAGCGGCATGGATTCGGAGTCCTAGTGCACGAGCTTTTTGTAGCGGATCCGGTGCGGCTGATCCACCGCGACCCCCTTGCGGCGCTTGTAGTCCGCGGCGTACTCCTGGTAGTTGCCTTCGAACCAGTAGGCCTCGCTGTCCCCCTCGAAGGCCAGCATGTGGGTCGCGATCCGGTCGAGGAACCAGCGGTCGTGGCTGATCACCACCGCGCAGCCGGCAAAGCCCAGCAGGGCGTCTTCCAGGGCGCGGAGGGTGTCCACGTCGAGGTCGTTGGTGGGCTCGTCCAGCAGCAGGAGATTGCCGCCGCTCTTGAGCAGCTTGGCCAGGTGCACCCGGTTCCGCTCGCCGCCGGAGAGCAGGCCCACCTTCTTCTGCTGATCGGCGCCCCGGAAATTGAAGCCGGCGCAGTAGGCCCGGGCGTTGACCGTCCGCTTCCCGAACTGCAGCTGCTCCTGCCCCCCGGAAATCTCCTGATACACGGTGTGGTCGGCCTCCAGCGCATCGCGGCTCTGATCCACATAAGCGATCTGCACCGTGGAGCCGACCACCAGCTCACCGGCGTCGGGGCGCTCGGTGCCGGCGATCATCCGGAACAGGGTGGTCTTGCCGGCGCCGTTGGGACCGATCACGCCGACGATGCCGCCCCGGGGCAGGGCAAAGCTCAGGTTTTCGAACAGCAGCCGGTCGCCGTACCCCTTGGCGACGTTCTTCGCGATCACGACTTCGTCGCCCAGCCGGGGAGGGACCGGGATCAGGATTTCGGCGGTGCCCTCCTGCTGCCGCTCGCCCTGGTCCCGCAGCTCCTCGTAGGCCCGGATCCTGGCCTGCTGCTTGGCGTGCCGGGCCCGGGGCGCCATCCTGACCCACTCCAGCTCGCGCTCCAGGGTCTTCTGGCGGGCCGAGGCCTGCTTCTCCTCCACCGCGAGGCGCTGGCGCTTCTGGTCCAGCCAGGAGGAGTAGTTCCCCTCCCAGGGAATGCCGGCGCCCCGGTCCAGCTCGAGGATCCATCCGGCCACGTTGTCCAGGAAATAGCGATCGTGGGTGACGGCCACGATGGTGCCGGGAAAATCGCGCAGGTGCCGTTCCAGCCAGGCCACCGACTCGGCGTCGAGGTGGTTGGTCGGCTCGTCGAGCAGCAGGAGGTCGGGCTGCTCCAGCAGCACCCGGCAGAGCGCCACCCGGCGCCGCTCGCCGCCGGAGAGCCGGGAGACGTCGGCGTCGCCGGGAGGCAGCCGGAGCGCGTCCATCGCGATGTCGATGGTGCGATCCAGCTCCCAGAGCCCGAGGGCGTCGATCTTCTCCTGAAGCGCGCCCTGCTTCTCCAGCAGCTTGTTCATCGCGTCGTCGTCCATCGGCTCGGCGAATCGCGCGCTGATGGTCTCGAACTCGGTGAGCATGGCCCGCTGGGCCCGGACCGCCTCTTCCACGTTGCCCCGGACGTCCTTGGACGGATCCAGCTCCGGCTCCTGGGGCAGAAACCCTACCCGGATCCCGTCGGCGGGGCGGGCGTCGCCCTGAAAGTCCTTGTCCACCCCGGCCATGATGCGGAGCAGGGTGCTCTTGCCGGCGCCGTTGGCGCCGAGGACGCCGATCTTGGCTCCGGGAAAGAACGCGAGATAGATCCCCTTCAAGATCTCCCGGCTGGGCGGGACGACCTTGCGGAGATTCGCCATCGTATAGATGTACTGGGGATTGGCCATAAGTCGGGAAAGCTACTACAGTTGCGTCACTGTTTCACCCCTTTCCTCAGTGCCTTCCCGGCCAGGACGTGGGTCGGCCCACCGGCCGCTACCGCGATCTTCCCGTTGACGAAGACCCAGAGCACCCCGGTGGAGAGTTTTTCCGGCTCCACGTAGGTCGCCTCCTCCCGAATGGTCTTCGGATCGAAGGCGATGACATCGGCAAAGTGGCCCACCTCCAACGTGCCCCGCTCCTTGATGCCGTACACCTCCGCCACCTGGCCCGAAGAGGCCCGGATCATCCGCTCCATGGTGATCACCGGCTTGTCGAGGACGTAGCGGCGGATCTTCCGGGGATAGGTCCCGTAGAGCCGGGGATGCCCGCCGGAGCCGTCGGACCCGGTCATCACGTAGGGGTCCTTCATGAAGGTCTCGATGTCCCGCTCATTCATGTTGAACGAGGCGACCCCGATGTCTCCCACCGTCCGGATCAGCTCCAGCGCCGTCTCCACCGCGCCCGAGCCCTTCTCGGCGGCGACCTGCTTCAGCGTCTTTCCCTTGTACGGCTGGGCCGCGGCGCCGCCGCCGGTGAGGAGGAAGGTGCTGTCTCCCCCGCGGCGGCGGAGATTGTCGCGCATCTCCACCAGGATTCGCTCCCGGGTGGCCGGATCGGCGATCCGCAGCAACAGGGAATCTCTTCCTCCGGCCTGAGACCAGCGGGGAAGCAACGAGGAGCCGAGCCCGGTGCCGCTGGCGGTCCAGGGGTACTGGTCGGCCACCACCATGTGGCCCGAGGCCCGTGCCTCCCGCATCAGCAGCAGCACGCTGTCGGCCTTGCCCCATACGTCGACGCCGAGCGCTTTCACATGGCCCAGGTTGGTGGTGAGGCCGGTCTCCCTCCCGATCCTGATCGCCTCCCGCACCGAGTTGAGCAGGCCGATGGTGTAGGAGCTTTCGTCCCGCTGGTGGGTATCGTAGACCCCTCCGTAGGGCGTGGCGCCCTTGAGCACCGCGATGACCTCCTCGGTGCTGGCGTAGCTCTGCGGGGCGTAGAACAGCCCCGACCCCACTCCGAACGCCCCCTCGCGCATCGCCTTGGCGATCAGCGACTTCATCGAGTCGATCTGCGCCGCCGTCGCCGGAGCGGAGGAGCTGCCCATCACCTTGACCCGCGCGCTTCCGAATCCGGCCAGGGCGTAGGTGTTGACCCCGATCCCCAGCCGCTCGGCCGCGGTCAGCACCTCGGCGACCTCGAGCGGCCCCCGGCCGTCGGCGCCGGTCACCACCGTAGTGACACCCTGCGTCAGCGCCCCGACGTTGCGGCGGCGCTCCTCGCTGAGGGCGGGGAGCCCCTCGAACGAATGGGTGTGGGGGTCGATGAATCCCGGCGCCACGATCAGCGCGCCGGCGCTCACGGTCAGGCGTCCCACAATGTCGGACCGGGCAGCGTCACCCATGAAGACGATCCGCTCGCCCCGGATCCCGAGATCCTCCCGCCGGGGTGGCCCCCCCTTGCCGTCGTACACGGTGCCTCCCCGGATCAGCACGTCCACGGTATCGGCGGTGGGCGGGCTGATCAGCAGCAGCAAGGGGAGCAGAGCGGTCATCGGGCAGTCCGGTGGATTGTCGGCGGGAAAGCTAGCGGAGGTAGCGTTCCCGCAGAATCGTCATGTGGTGGGTGAGGTGCCCCGCCGCGAGGAAGGCCAGCGCCCGGACGCTCACGGGATTCCCGCTGGCGATACCCCGCCGGGTCCAGGCGTCCCCCGGCAGGGTCCGAAAGAAGCTGACCGTAGCGGCTCGCACCGCGGCGAACTCGTCCACCAGACTGGTCCAGGTCCGGTCGTCCGCGGCCGCGGAGGCAGCGGCCACCTCCTGGTCGAAGCTGGGCAGCGGGCTGTCGAATCCTCTGGCGAACCAGAACGCCCGGAAGACGAAGAGCCGCTCGGTGTCGTTGACGTGGTTGACGACGCCCCGAATGCTCCATTTGTCAGGCGCGTAGCGGAGCAGCGACCGCTCGGCATCGATGGTGCGCAGCAGCGCCACGGTTTCCTTCCCCTGGGCCTCGAGGAAATCCCGAATGTCGCCGGGGGGGACCAGGTCGATGTAGCGGAAGTAGTATTCCGCCGCCTCGGTTCGATCGGGTGCCGCGGTCACGACTCCATCGATGTGGGATGGTGAAACAACAGTAACTAGATTCGTCCCCAGATTCGCGGGCTCGGCTGCCCGACCGACTCTTCCATTCCGAGGTTGCTCATGCGATACCCGTTCATCCTTGCGGCACTCGGCCTGTCCCTGGCCTCCGGGTCCGCGTCGGCCCAGTCTCCCGCCTGTGCCCCCGACAACGGCGGCCTCACGCTGCCCCGGGGCTTCTGCGCCATGGTGGTGGCCGAGAGCCTGGGGCCGGTCCGGCACCTGGTGGTGGCGCCCAACGGCGATCTGTGGGCCGCCCGGAACGGCGCCGAGGGTGGCCTGGTGCTGATTCGCGACACCAACGGGGACGGCAAGGCCGACCTGGTGAAGCGGTTCTGGGGTCCTCGTCAGGGTGGGGCGGGCAGCGGAATCGCCCTGGCCGGCGACGCGCTGTATTTCGCCTCCAACGACCAGGTGCTCCGGTTTGCCTGGCCCGCGGGGAAGCCGGAGCCCGATTCGGTTCCCCAGGTGATCGTGCGGGGACTCCCGGTGGGTGGCCACGCCTCCAAGGGCATCGCGATCGGGAAAGACGGCCGGCTCTACGTGTCGATCGGCTCGCTTACCAACAGCTGCCAGATGCGCGACCGGCAGAATCGCTCCGCGGGGCACCAGCCCTGCCTCGAGCTGGAGCAGCGGGCCGGCGTCTGGCGCTTCGATCCCAAGCTCGAGGGGCAGGCGGCCCATTTGGGCGCGCGGGTGGCCACCGGGCTCCGCAATCCGATGGCGGTGTCGATCGAGCCCACCACCGGCACCCTCTACGCCGGGGTGCACGGACGGGATCAGCTCACCGAGAACTGGGGCTGGCCGGCCGAGGCGGGCCGGGAGAATCCGGCCGAGGTTGTCTTCGCGCTTCCCGACGGGACCGACGGGGGCTGGCCCTACTGCTACTTCGATCCCACCAGCAAGAAGCGGCTGCTGACTCCCGAATACGGCGGTGACGGGACCAAGGCGGGCGACTGCGAGAGCAAGGCAATGCCGGCGCTGGCGTTCCCGGCCCACTGGGCGCCCAATGGCACCATGTTCTATACCGGGACCCAGTTCCCGGCCGGATACCGTAACGGATTGTTCGTGGCCTTCCATGGGTCGTGGAACCGCGCCCCGGCCCCCCAGCAGGGCTTCCGGGTGGCCTTCGCCCCCTTCAAGGACGGCAAGGCGGTGGGGACCTACGAGACCTTCGCCGCGCCCACGGGCGACCCGACCTCGATGCGCCCGGTCGGGCTGGCAGTAGGCCCCGACGGGTCGCTGTATATTGGGGCAGACAGGGAGGGGAAGGTTTGGAGGGTGATGTATAAACAATAGGAAACAGGCAGCAGGCAACAGGCAGTCTACCGGGAGGGTGCATGCAGCACTTGGGCAGACGAGCAACAGTGGCGGCGCTGGCGCTGATGGGAGTGCCGCTGGCCGCGCAGCAGCCGGCTCCTCCCCCGCCGACACCGCTCGCGGTGGGCACCGAGGCGCCGGATTTCACCCTGCCGGCCGCGACCATGGCCGGGGTGAGTCCCACGCCGGTGAAGCTCCGCGACTACCGCGGCAAGACCGTGGTGCTGGCCTTTTTCTTCAGGGCCCGGACCAAGGGCTGAACCGTCCAAATGGACGCGTACCGTGATCAGTACGCGCAGCTGTTCGGCGACACCAGCAAGGTCAAGGTATTTGCCATCAGCGTCGATCCCGACACGATGCTGGCGGCGTGGGCCAGAGAAGGGAAGTACCCCGTCACCTTCCTCAGCGACGTGGGAGCGGTGGTGGGAACCAAGTACGGGTCGATCCGGGCCCTGCCCAACGGCATGGTGCTGGACAACCGGACCTTGTTCATCATCGATCCGGCCGGCAAGATCGCCCACGTGATGGCGCCGTTCCGGGAGGTCGATCCCACGGCCTATACCGAGCTCAGCGAGGCGGTGAAGCGGATCAGCGGCGGTTAGAAAAGCGTCAACGGTCAACAGTCAACGGTCAACGGGACAAGCCTTGCGGGGCAGTTCCCGTTGACCGTTCACCGTTGACGCTTTACCCGAGGTACCCCAGCCCGCTCAGCCGGTCCCGGATTATCCGCTCCCCATCCTCGCTCAGCCCTTCCACCGCCCTCGTTCCACCGGCCAGCGACCGCCCCTGCATCGAGGACGGCACGTCGTAGCCTCCCAGCTCCAGCAGGGTGGGCGCGATGTCCAGGAGCTTGACCCCCGACAGCTCCCCCACCGCGGGGAAGCGTGGCCCCGCCAGAATGAACGATCCGAACTGGGCGTGATTGCAGTCGTCCGGCCCGGTATCGTTCTCCACCACGATCAGCTCGGGGTACCCGACCCCGCCCACCGAGCGGTAGGAAAGCCCGCCGAAGTGCACGATCAGGTCGGGCGCCACGTTGCGCACGGTGCGGTAGATCTCTTCCGGCTTGAACACCAGCGTTCCCGGGATGGTGGCTTCGAGGCGGGCCTTCATCTCGTCCCGGAAGGTCTCGTACTCGGCGGCGGGAATGGTGCCTTCGGGCTCCCGCCCCTGGACATTGAAAAACACCCGCGCGTAGTAGCCGCCTTCGCTCCACACCCGGGTCCTGCCCCAGTCCACCGACAGCTTGCCGAAGGGCGTCACCGCCTTGGGGTACGCCTGGAGCGCCAGCAGCTTCTCCCGCACCAGCCATTCGTTGACGCAGAAGCCGCCGTCCAGCCGCCGGGCCCCGTGATCCGACGTCACCAGCACCACGGTTTCGTCGTCCAGCCCCTCCAGCAGCCGGCCGATTTCCTGGTCGAGATGGAGGTAGTAGTCCCGAATGACGTTCTCGAACTCGCTGCCCGGCTCGTGCAGCACGTGCTCGGGGTCGTGATAGCGCCAGAATCCGTGGTGGACCCGATCGAGCCCGATGTCGACGAACTGGAAGTAGTCCCACTCGGTATTGGCCAGGTAGTGCCGCACCACCGCGAACAGCTTCCGGCTCATCCGGAACACCGATTCCCGGAGCCAGGCTTTCTGATCGGTGCGGAATCCCTTGACGTCCACCTCGTACTCGCCCACCAGGGACGCGATCTCGGCCTTGACCGACACCGGCCAGGTGTAGTCGTCGGTGGCGGTGCTGGGGGTCAGGAAGCAGCCCACGCAGATCCCGTTCACCTTGCGGGGCGGGAAGGAGGGCGGCACCCCGATGATCACCGAGCGCTTGCCCTCCCGGGCCAGCTGGTCCCAGATCGCCAGCTCCTGGATGGAGCGGGAATTGGCGATCCCTAACCCGGCGTAGCTGTGGTCGGTGCGGTTGCGGAATCCGTAGACCCCGAGGGTGCCGGGGTCCTGGCTGGTGGCCATGCACATCCAGGCCGGGACCGTGATCGGGGGAATCACGCTTTCCAGCCGGCCATAGGCGCCCCCGGCCATCAGCCGCCGCAGGTTGACCAGGCGCTCGTCGCCCAGCAGCAGCTCCGGCGCCGCGCAATCGAGTCCGATGACCAGGAGCTTCATGTCAGCAGATCATCCCCTTCCATATGGGCGCCCCGCGGCACCCCGAAGGCCGCGAGGATCGTGGGCGCGAGGTCGACCAGGCGGGGACTCGCAGTGCGAAAGGGCCGATTCATGAACAGCACTCCGGGAACCAGCACGGGATCCACGATGTGGTCGCCGCCCCAGCGCCGGGTGTTGTCCTCCAGGACGCCGTCCCCGATGCCACCCAGCCCGGTGGTCCACGACGCCCGGTATCCCCGCTCGAACAGCGCCAGCAGGTCGGGGGCCTCGGCGGCAAAGGGGCCGGTGTAGATCTCTTCCTTGCGGCGCACACCTCGTACCGGGAGGCCGCCGGTCGCCGGATCCCGGAGCCCCGGAAGCGCCGCCTGGATCTCCGCCGCGGCGGCATCGGCATCCTCGGCCGACAGAATCCCTTCGCCCTCGCGAAGCCGGCGGTTGAGGTAGATCCCCCCGAGTCCCAGCGCATACGCCCTGGTCCGGCTCCAGTCCACCCCGCGGAAAAACTCTCCCGCCTCGGCGGGCTCCACCCCGTTCTTGAGGGCGAGGAACCCCTGTTCTCTGAGCCAGCCGTTGAGGTGCACCCCGCGCCGGAAGCTGGTGAAGCCGTGATCGCTCATCACGATCACCAGGGTCTCCTCGTCGGCGCGGGCCAGCACCCGCTCCACCACCGCGTCGCAGCGGCGGTAGTGCTCCTCGATGGTGCTGGCGAACCGGCCCGCGTCGCCGGGGCGGTTGGCCGGATGGTCGGGCTCCCGGAACCGCCAGAAGAGATGCTGCAGCCGGTCCGGGGTGTCGAAGAGGCAGAAGAGGAATCCCTCGCCGAACCGGGCCAGCTCGTGCTCCAGCATCGCCTCCCGTTCCCGCATCACCAGGTCGCACTGGGTGAGGAAGGCCGCTTCATCGATCCGGCCATTCACCACCCCGGTGTGGTCCTCCACCATGCCGGTGGTGTAGTAGGTCCCGAGCACCTTCTCCAGCTCGCCGGCATAGTCCCAGGGCGCGCTGATCGGAAAGGGCGGGGCATCGGGGGTGAAGTTGACCGGCGAGGCATAGAGCGCGAACCCGTTGCCCGCGCCGGGCAGGAAGAACCGCACCGCCCCCGCCACACCCTGGAGCATGCCGAGCTTGAACTTGACCTTGAGCCAGCCGCTCCATTCGCCCCGGCGCACCTCGACCGAGCTTCCACCGGCCCGGATGGTGACCCGGGTCCGGTCGGCGTCGAGCTCCAGGGCCAGGTCCACCGTCGCGTCCCCCCCACGGGGCAGCCGGGGCCCGACCAGCGGCACGGTGGCCCGGGTCCCCGTGAGGGTGATCTGGGTGACCCGCTCGCTCTCCCCGGCGACGACTCCCGGCTCGGTGGTGTACCAGGTGGGGGTCCCCAGACCTCCCCGCAGGTCGGGCACGCCCATCCCCGCCAGCAGCCGGCCTTTCATCTTCTCGGCCGGATAGGTGCAGGGGCAGCGCAACACCGTTGAAGGAATTCCGGCCTGGGCGAGCAGGTCCCAGAGCGGCACCCCGCCCCGCAGGTTTACCGCCTTGGGGGGGACGAACGCGTTTTTCTGTTCGTAGCGGTTGAGCGAGAGATCGGGCAGATAGGTCGCGGGGTCGCGGCGCAGGAAATCGAAGATTCCGTGGCCACCGGGGTTGGTTCCGGTGGCGAAGCTGGACCACGCCACCGGAGTCTGGGCCGGAAAGGTCGTGGCCACCCGGCCGTACCCTCCGGCGGTCTGGATCCGTGCCATCGCGGGGAGCTCACCCCGCGCCAGCATCGGTTCGGCCAGATCAGGGGAAAGACCGTCCAGGCCCAGGACCAGGACGCGGCGGACACGCCCCACGCGGGTCTAGTGCCGCTGAGTCAGGCGGGAGAACTGCCTGCCCACGAAGCGGGCAACTCCCTTGGCGGCGGCGACGGTCTTGTGCCAGAAAAGCACGGCCACGCCGACGATTGCCGCGAAGGCGGACGCCAGCGGCATGGCGGTGTCGGGTCCGAGGTACATCATCGAGGCAATATATCCCAGTTTGAGGTGGACTCCATGGCTTCCTCGAGCGCGCGCAGGGTTGGCTCGATGGTGCCGAGCCCGGCCTGCTCCCCTGGCTTCTGGTCGGTCAGGATCTCCGGATCCTTGAGCATGTGCCCGGTAAGGATCGCCACCACCCGGTCCCCCGGCGCTATGGCGCCCGAGGCGGCGTGCCGGCGCACTCCGGCCAGGCTCGCCGCGCTGGCGGGTTCGCAACCGACCCCCGCCCGGTCAATAATTCGCTTCGCTTCCAGGATTTCCTCGTCGGGCACGCCCAGCACGACTCCCCGGGTGAACCGCACAGCCCGTACCGCGCGATTCCAGGAGGCCGGGTCCCCGATCTTTATGGCGGTGGCGACGGTCCGGGCCGGCACCCGGAAGCGCTCCCGGAATCCGGCTGCAAATCCTTGCGCGAAGGGCGCTGCCCCCTCGGCCTGCACCACCAGCAGCCGGGGCACCCGGCTGAGCAGTCCCCACTCGACCGCCTCCTCCAGCGCTTTCCCGAACGCCGAGGTGTTGCCCAGGTTGCCTCCCGGCAGGGCGATCCACTCGGGCGGGGCCCAGGCGAGCTGCTGGAGCATCTCCAGCACAATGGACTTCTGCCCCTCGAGCCGCCAGGGATTGACGCTGTTGAGCAGGTAGAGCCCCAGCGATTCGCTGGCGCCCTCCACCAGGGCCAGGCAGGCGTCGAAGTCTCCCCGCACCGCGAGGACCCGAGCTCCATACCCGATGCTCTGGGCCAGCTTCCCCAGCGCCACCTGGCCTTCGGGCACCAGGACGAAAGCGGGGATGCCCGCGAGCGCCGCATAGGCCGCCAGCGACGCCGAAGTGTTGCCGGTGGACGCGCACACCACCCCCCGGGCCCCGACGCGCCGAGCCTGGGTCATCCCCACGGTCATCCCCCGGTCCTTGAACGACCCGGTGGGATTCTGACCTTCGTGCTTGAGCAGGAGGTCGGGCACTCCGGCCCACCGCGCCACCGCCTCGCGGTAGAGCACCGGGGTGTGGCCCTCCGGGTAACTCACCGGCTCGGGGCCGGCCC